>JAQXNU010000145.1 GCA_029098165.1 Clostridiales bacterium | reverse complement strand
TTCATTCTAATCCTGTTATCGATTGAGATAATAAATCATAAAGTTGAGATAAGCTGCAAACAAACACCATAATAAGTACGGAATCTGTAAATAAGCAGCCACTGGATTAATATCTTTAAATGCCCGTATCATTTTTACAATTAAGATAATCAGAGCCACGAGCCATACAAACGAGAATAGATACCATCCGAAGGAGAAGAAGAAGATACTCCAAAAGAAATTAAATCCCAACTGTACAAAATATACTCTCATCGCTCCCGCTTTTTTCTCACTATCCGAAGTGGAAATCAGATAAGCAGAGATTCCCATTAGTATAAATAAGATCGTCCAGACAATTGGGAACACTACTGCTGGCGGACTAAGTGCAGGTCTTACCAATTGTGAATATGTACTTCGCATTCCATTCGTTATGAGTGCTGAAACTAATCCCACTGCCAATGGGAAAAGGATAGAAATTAGTAATGACTCAATCTTCTTAGCCTTCATAAGGATCACCTCTATCTATTTTTATTCCACACCCTACTCTATCATGACTAATTCCAATCGCTTTCAACAAAAGTTCCTTTACCTTTTAAATAACAATCAAAAAAAGACAAGCTTATAGCGTTTACTTTTGTCAAACACTCTTTTCCTGATAATTTACTACTTTGACCATTTAAAACTCGTGTTAAGAATGGACTAACTATGGAAAGGTCACATAACGTCAGATGTCCTGCCCCCGATATATGAACATTTAACGTTTTCGGGTCCTCATCCTGCAAATATCTAGCATTTTGAGCATATTGTGGCCAAGTTGATATATTTGCATACGAAGCATCGGAATACACATTTAAGACAGGGACCGGATACTCCTCATTCGTAAAAACAAGTTTCCCATCGGATACTCCTGTGATATCGTACATAAATGGCGCCTCCAGTGCCATTACTGCTTTAATCTTGTCATTTTGTCTTCCCATAGCAAGAGCCGCAGCACCCCCCATAGAATGTCCCGCAATACCGATCCTACTGCCATCAATCAGTTGAAATACTCGTTCACTATTCTCCTGCTCACTTAGAGCGAGTAGCTGATCAATGACTAGATTGATATCACTACAACGAGCCTTCATCCATTTTTGATAGCTATGATAACTTCCTTCCGGATTTTTTGTAGCATCCTCTTTCATTAGTTCGTTCAGGTACGTAAAACTGATCTTTGTCTTTTTGCCATTCTCATCCTTGCATGAAAAGCTTTGATACAGATGATCGAGAGAACAAACAACATATCCATGACTTGCAAGTTCATGATACATCGATTCATTATTGGACCGAGTACCAAAACTGCCATGAGAAAATAAAACAAGAGGACACGTATGTACGTCTATATCTTTACTGTCTGGATACCATATACCACAAGTTACACTCTCTGGTAATGATTCTTTCGCATAAACTAAAGTCTGAGTCTCATCCGTAAATGTGATCACCTTAGTTGCAACCTCATATTCCCCAGTAGGCTTTAATTTCTCATAACGTGGAAACATCAATAGATAGAATGTACCAATCAATAGCACAAAGGCTAGTATTCCGCATAGCAATCCGACTTTCGTTCGATTGGACTTACTAAAAATACAATAGAAGACTAAAATCAGATCCATCAGACAGCTTAGTAGCATAATGATATTTCTCATAAGTTCCCTTCCTCCTTCGAATAAAAAAAGTAGCAATTAACATTTGTTAACTGCTACTAATTTTAACCATCTTAAGAATTATTGTCAATTGAATTACTTTTTCACTACAGGTAGCCATACTTCAAATTTTGCATTGGCAGGATTAGCATCGAGATAAACTTCGATGTCAGGAGCATCCGCGTATTCATAGCCTGAGGTCGGTAGCCATTCGGTAACAATCTGCTTTTCTAAGCTTTGAATGCTATCCGGCATTGGGCCTTGTCCTGCAAAGACTGCCCAGGTCTCAGCCGGAACCGTATATTCTTCCATCCCTTCTGGTAATGGTTGATTGCTCGTTACTCCGATATAGTATCGCTCTGCTCCACTTCCCCCACAAGAAGTAACCCCTAGTAAACCTTTTGGTTCCTCTTCCATCAGTGGCACTAATTTAGGAATGATTCCAGATGCGGAAACCTTACCCCAAAACTGAGGTACTGCTGCAAAATTCTTTTCTAGCTCCTTCTCTAATGGAATGGATACTCCAATAATACGAAATGCTTTCTTTTCTACAATTCTAAAACTCATTTCCACCGCTCCTTTAATTGTTATTTGGAAGCTAATAGGTGGATAGGCTTTGATCGATACCTCCGTTGATTTCATCTTAGAAGGTGCAAATCCATGAATACTCTGAAATGCACGATTAAATGAAGTTGGTGATTCATATCCATACTTTAATGCTACATCAATTACTTTCTGTCCATCTCTAAGGTCAACTGCAGCTAATGACATTCGACGTCTGCGAATATATTCAGCTAAAGGTACATCTGCCATATATGAGAACATTCGCTGAAAATGATAACTAGAACAACAGGCAATCTTGCCAAGATCATCAAGATTGATATTCTCCTCTAGATGCTCTTCAATATAATTAATTGCTTCATTAAATCGATCTAACCAGTCCATTCTTTCTCCCTACCATTCATTATATTTATTAAAACGGTGGAAGCCTCGCATTTTCTGTACCAAACTGCGAGGCTTATCCTTTCACTTTATCATA
The DNA here is from genome assembly GCA_029098165.1 of Clostridiales bacterium. Lineage (GTDB taxonomy): Bacteria > Bacillota > Clostridia > Lachnospirales > Lachnospiraceae > Lachnoclostridium. Next base: position 26,265 of record JAQXNU010000145.1, on the reverse strand, counting down.
CGTCTCCTGTATAGAAAAAGACTCCTGTTCCCTTTTTCATCTGAGTTCCTTTTAATAACCACTCTGCATATGCCTTCTGCAACGTTGTTCCTCTCGGCAATGCTTTCGGTTTTGCCTTCCAATCATGTCCAAAGATTCTCCAAAGAACTTCTTCTGGTTGTTCCTCTTCCACTTCATAAATATCAAAGATATTCATAAACTGAACGATATTGGAATCCTCAGAAAGGACACACCGATGCATTGGATTCAAAAGCCATGAAGATAAAACAAATGGTATTTTCTTATCCTTAAAGTCTTTTCTAAAAAATTTGCTTGCCATGCTAAATGATTTCTCACAATCACATATACGCAAAGGTCCAGAGGATGGGATATACACACTTACCACCTTGTCTCCAGAATTCAGGCGATTGTCCTTATGATTATAAAATGTAGAAAATTCTTGCAATTCAAATTGAAGACGACCTAAGGCCACTCGCTTTAAAGCAAAGAATCGAAGTTCCCATTCCATCTTAAAATTACCCCAAATACGGTACACGCGATAACATTCTATCATGCTATATTTAAGATCGAACATTGCTTCGTCATACATTTCTTCTGACCACTGTAAATCTTCATAAATCTCATTCAAGTGCTTTGAGATTAGGATTAGATATAATAGATTTAAAGAATATTCTTTTAGATTTTCTTCTTCTGCTATCTTTTGTAATCCATTAATGATCTCCTTAAAGGATGATACCGCATCCTGTTGATACACCTTAACATAATCCTGAAACAGAGAATATTTTGCGGTTTGTTGAAGTTGCTGATAAGTATCCATTAATTCATCTTTTGACTTAGTCGGATAGTTATATCGATGCAAAAATTCATTTAAGTAAGTAAACATGATAACTTCCCTTTTTCTTATATGTATTTTATTCCAAAATTCTATTGATGTAAAATCGTAAACATGATAAACGATGTCTATTATACCATTAATATCTATTTATAGAAAGTATTTCTTACTTTTTTTCCTCAATCTTTTCTCTTTTTCGATAATAAAAATGCGCAAATAGCAAAAGAAATCAACAGAATAGCGATCATTGGAAGCCATAGTAAGAGATTAAACTTGTCACTTGTTGTCGCCTCAAAAGCCCAGGAAGCTGGAAATATCTTACCAATATAGATTAAAGCATTTGGTAATAACTTCACCGGAAACATGATACCAGACAGCATGATGGATGGCATAAATGCGATTTGTGAAAACATGGTCAGTTTTGCCTGATCTTTCAAAAGCAATCCAAAGATACAACCTATGCTCAATGTTGTAGCAATAAAGACAATAAGTGTCCCAAAATATGCTGGTAAATTGGATGGTAGTGCTGAATCAAAAATAAATGGTGCGGTTACAAAGATGATCATACTCATTAAGAAAAGGTGGATAAAGGACGATAAAAAATGAATCAAAACACCGCTCATAATGGATACGCCATTTGCTTTATATACTTTTTTAATGCTACTGCTATAAACCTCCATCAGCTCAGATGGAAATCCAACCAAGGCTCCCATGGATACTCCAAAGATACTCATACCTTGAATCATCGTATCCTTAGACTCTGGAGTAAGCGAAGTAAAAATCCCACCAATAAATACGTAAAATACCAAAGGGATTAGATAACATGTAATCAGCATAGCTTTACTTCGAATATCCAGTTTCCATTGTAATGCTAGTCCATATAAAAATGCACTCATGCTTCTACCCCCTTTGATATGTCAATAAAATGCTGTTCTAGAGTTCCTCGGTCAATCTTGATGTCCAATACACGAATCTGTTGCTGTTTATACTTTTCTAACTGAACTAACATGGTATCAGCAATGTCATCACATTCCAGATGATCTACTCCTCGCTCTGTCCGAATCTCAATACTATAACGTTCCCCTAACTCTTCTGTTAATTCTTCTGGAGTTCCAATAAAAGCAATCATCCCATCTCTGAGGATACCGATACGATCACATAAAGCTTCTACTTCTGCCATATCATGACTTGCCAGAATAATCGTTTTCCCTTGTGCTTTCAGTTTTCGTATCTGTTCATGAAGGTCTAACCTTCCTTCTACATCAAGACCTGCCGTTGGCTCATCTAAAAAGATGATCTCAGGATCCCGCACAAGTGCAAGTGCCAGATGGAGGCGTTGCTTCTGTCCCGTTGACATCTCTCTGTATTGTTTTTTTGCAAGTTGATCGATTCCTAATGCAGTCAGCATGGATGGATCTACAGAAACTTTGTTCCACTTTGCAAACAGATTAATAGCCTCCATCGCTTTCATATTTTCTGGAAGTGAAGCAGCCTGAAGCTGAATTCCCATCTTTCCATTGATTGTTATCTTACCACTGTCATACTTACGTAAACCTTCTATACATTCAAATGTTGTTGTTTTCCCAGCACCATTGACTCCGAGTAGAGCAAAGATCTCTCCTTTTTCTACGTTGAAATTTAGTCCTTTTAGTACCGTACGATTACCATAACTCTTTCTTAACTGCTCTACCTGGATTGCATAATTCATCGTTTATAACCTCCACAGTTCCACAGGATGTAATACATTCCAATATAAGGATATATTTACCATAGATTATATCGAAGAATCATGCATTTATCAACCAGTATTTTCTAATTCAACTTGCCCTTTCGGATTGTACCATAGATTCCTTTTTACTACTCTTTTTCTTTCCCTTTCCCAAATTGATCGCTTTTTTAAGAAGTAAGGCGGAAGGAATCGAACAAGCAAATACAACGAAGACAAATAAGGTAACATTTCTTATGTAATATAAACTTGGTCGGACATCAAGGAAAGAGTATCCAAAGAACTCAATAAACAAACCATGGATCAGATAAAATTCCATTGTGATTGTTCCCATAAATGCTAAGAACTTGTTTCCGATCTTGATTTTTAAACCAGCCATAAAAATAGCAAACACAAAGGAACAGGATGTGACCATTTGTACAAGCAGACAAGCCCATCTTCTTAATGGAATCAAATTTAAATTGTAATCTTCTCCATAGTAGCTAATCGTATTTTGTACATAAATGGAAAGTCTACTAAAGCCAATAAATGAAACAATTGCTACAACCATCCATAAAACATAATGGCATTTAATCTTCTCAGTCACCCTCTTTTCATAACGTGCAAACAACAATCCAAGTGGGAAGAAATGAACGGAATTATACCACCATTCACCACGCATCCAAAATTCATTATGATTTGTACATGTTCCAATCAACGTATAAACAAATACTACGAAACAAGTGCAAAATATTGCATGGCTCTCTTTTTTGCAAAAACGAAAACTAAAATAAAATCCAAGATAAAAGATTGGTAATGCAACAACAAACCACGCATTTGGATTAGATAACTGTATTCCCGTTAAGTAACAAATCAGACGACCAGTACTAGGTCGTAATCCCAAAGCATAACGAACAATCAAAAACAGATATCCTGTGACATAAAAGGCTAAAACAACAGGAAGAATACGCTTTTTACAAAAACCTTCTAAATAGTTTGGCTTTGTCTTGTAGCTTTTATATAGCCCATATCCCGAACAAAATAGGAATACTCCAACAAAGATATATCCCATTCGTACAAATCCATCCAACCCATGCACAATTACACGTGGGGCTAACCATGGAGCACATGTTTTTTGCGCACAGTGATGTAACATGATACAAATTGCTGTGAATCCTTGTAATGCTTTCGTCTGCGACAAAGACATCCACTCATCATTCCATGAACCTTTTTTAACAAGCTTTGCACCCCAAAATAAAGCAATTAATAATGCAAGGTAAACTAGAAAAATCATTATATCCATTCCTCCTATTATTTGGTTTACTATAATAAACCCATTTTAATCTACCTAAAAATGTAAGTCAATGCGATGAATTAATGGTAAATACCCGTTAAATTATGGATTTATCTTGAAGGGTATTCCATTGTTATGTATTCTCATAGATAAATTCTATGTCAAAAAGCTGATCACAATCAGCCACAGATTTTGCTGGCTTTTTTAGTTTATTACTTGCTTTATCGATACAACTTGCTTACATACAGATGAATATCAAGCTCCATAAACTTCGCACTAGTCATGCAAACGAAAAATTCCTAACTCCCCTGCCCTCACACGTACAAAAGGAGCTGTGAAAAATAGGACTTCATTTTTCACAGCTCCTTTTTCTTCAATACCCTACATCAGGTCAAACCGCGAACTGACTCTGATATAAGTTTGCGTAGAATCCCTGTTTCTCTAATAATTCCTCATGAGTACCCTGTTCAATAATACTTCCATCCTTCATGACAAGAATCAAATCCGCATTCTGAATCGTAGACAAACGATGAGCGACAATAAAACTAGTTCGTCCGTCCATCAATTTTGTAAATGCACTCTGAATCTTAATCTCTGTTCGAGTATCAATGGAGGAAGTCGCCTCATCTAGGATTAACATCGGCGGCAAACATAACATAACACGAGTGATACATAACAACTGCTTTTGACCCTGAGACAGCATACCACCATCTTCCCCGATTACCGTATCGTATCCATTCGGAAGGCGTCGGATAAAGGAATGGGAATGAGCTGCCTTCGCTGCTGCTACCATCTCTTCCTCCGTAGCATCTGGTTTTCCCATTAGGATATTTTCTCGAATTGTGCCATTTTTTAACCAAGTTTCCTGCAATACCATACCATAGTTCGTTCGTAAGCTCTTACGAGTCAACTGTCGAAGATCATTGCCATCCACCTGAATACTACCAGAATTCACATCGTAAAAACGCATTAATAGATTGATCAATGTTGTCTTACCACATCCCGTTGGTCCAACAATAGCAACATTCTGACCTTGTTTGACATGTAAATTAAAGTTCTTAATGAGTTCTTTCTCTGGCACATAGGAAAAGCTAACATCATTACAGTCAATCGTACCATGCACATTCTGTAATTCAATTGCATCTTCTGATTCTGCAATCTGAGAAGGAGTTTCCATCAATTCAAAGATACGTGCTGCACAAGCTAGCGCATTCTGTAATTCGGTAATGACACCTGAGATCTCATTAAATGGCTTCGTATACTGATTTGCATAACTTAAAAAGCTAGACAAAAGACCAACCGTCATTCCCCCGCTGATTGCCATAAATGCTCCTGTGAGTGCAACTAACGCATACACGATATTATTGACAAATCGAGTTGCAGGGTTAGTGATCGAAGAAAAGAATATAGCTCGCAAGGAGCATTTCTGTAAACGTTCATTGATTTCATCAAATTTCTGTAATGCTTCCTTTTCATGTCCATATGCCTTCACCACTTTTTCATTGCCGATCATCTCATCGATAAAACCAGTCTGCTCTGCACGAGTTTCCGACTGTAATTTAAACATCGAATACGTACGCTGAGCAATGAATTTTGCTACAAATAAGGAAAGAGGCGTTACTAATACGACAACTAATGTGATCTTTCCACTCATAGAAAACATAAAGATCAGCGTGCCAAGAATCGTTACAATTCCCGTAAATAACTGCGTAAATCCCATCAGAAGACCATCGGCAAAGGTATCAACATCTGCGATGACACGGCTCACAATCTCACCATATGAGTGAGCATCCATATAACTAAGTGGCAGTTCCTCAATCTTAATAAATGCTTCTTCACGGATATCACGAACAACCTGATAGGTTACCTTATTATTGATCGTGTTCATGATCCACTGTGCTAACGCAGTAATTCCCACGATGATAATGATCGTTATGATGTAGTTTCTAATTGTATCAAAAGCAACTGCTCCATACACAATGCCATCAATCGCACGTCCCACCAAAATCGGAACATATAAAGAAAGAGCAACGGTAACTACTGCAAGCAAAATGGAAAGCACCATGTACCAAGCATACTTTTTGATATAGTGCAATACTTTCTGAATGGTTTCTTTCTGACTTTTCTCTTTCTTAAGCATGAGCAGCCACCTCCTTCTTAAACTGTGAATCATAGATTTCACGATAAACTTCACAAGACTTTAGCAACTCATCATGAGTACCGACACCAACCATCTTACCATCATCCATAACGATGATCTTGTCCGCATACTGAATGGAAGATGCACGTTGTGATACCATAAAGACGGTTGGATGATAATCTAAACTTCGGATTGCACTACGAAGTTTCGCATCGGTTGCATAATCAAGAGCGGAAGAACTGTCATCTAAGATTAAGATTTCCGGACGTTTTACTAATGCTCTTGCAATCGTCATACGTTGTCTCTGTCCACCAGACAAGTTCTTACCTGCCTGTGCGATTTCCCCTGATAAACCACCTTTGGCTGCAACCACTTCTTCCGCCTGTGCTGTTCTGATTGCATCCATCATCTCTTCCTCGGTAGCATTTTGTTTGCCCCAACGAAGATTTTCTTCCACGGTTCCCTGAAACATCACCGCTTTCTGCATGACGATACCAACCATACGATTTAAATCTTCAGCTGGATAGTCCTTCACATTGACACCATGAAGTAATACTTCCCCTTTCGTTGCATCGTAAAATCTAGGGATCAGATTTACAACGGAACTCTTACCAGAACCAGTACCACCGATGATGCCGATGGTCTGTCCTCGTCTTACCGAAAAACTAATATCTTCCAATGTTTCATCTCCGGCGTTCTTATAAGTTAAAGATACATTTTTAAATGTAACAATATCCTCTCTTGGATCCACATATTTCTTAGGAAGGGAAGCCTGAAAATCCATACTGGAGGTAATGTCAAAAACCTCTGAGATACGATTGCCACATGCAATTGTCTTATTAATCGTAACGATCATATTCGCCAATTTAATCAGTTCGACCAAAATCTGTGACATATAACTATAAAGCGCAACAACCTCACCCTGAGTTAAGATACCTGCATCTACCTGTAATGCCCCTACCCAGATTAAACGAACAATTGCTAAGTTGATGATGACATAAGTTAATGGATTTAACAGTGCAGAAATCTTACCAGCCTTTTTCTGAGCGGAGGTTAACGTTTCGTTACATTCCATAAATTGATCAATTTCTGTCTGCTCTTTTCCGAACGCTCGAATGACACGGACACCAGTCAGATTCTCTCTTGTTTTACCTAGCACCTTATCTAACATCTGCTGAACCTTTTTTAGCATCGGAATATTTAATGCCATAATTCCAAAGACAACAATGGATAGTAACACGATGGCAACTAAAAAGATTAAGGAAGATCTGGCATCAATCGTAAATGCCATGATCATCGCACCAAACACAACAAAGGGAGAACGTAAAAACAGACGTAAAAACATATTTACGCCATTTTGTGCCTGGTTAACATCACTTGTCATTCGTGTAATCATCGTTGAAGTTCCAAGCGTATCAATCTCCGTGAATGATAATCCTAAGAGATGCTCAAATAATGCATGTCGTAACTTCGTAGCAAAACCAACAGCAGCTTTCGCACTGAAAAACTGCGCCGTAATCGAAACTGTTAAACCGATTGCTCCTAAACCGACTAATACTGCACACATCTTTAATATGTAAGACTTATCCCCATTGGCAATACCAGTATCAATGATTGCTGCGATAACGAGTGGAACAATCAACTCAAAGGAAGCTTCTAGCATCTTAAATAAGGGTGCTAGCACACATTCCTTTTTGTAACCATTCAAGTACACTAATAATCGTTTCATGGTAATCTCCTATTTTCTATTGTATATTTCTAAAATTTATCTTATCATAAACTTATGTATATGAATATTACGAATTTAATATACTTTCTATATCATTTTCATATAGGAGATTATTGATGGAACTCAAACAGTTAAAGTATTTTGTTACCGTTGTACAAGAGGGAAATATCTCAAAAGCCGCGGAAAAACTCTCAATTTCCCAGCCTCCTTTCAGTACGAAGTTAAAGGAACTAGAGATAGAACTTGGCGTAGTATTATTTGAACGTGGCGTAAGAAAGATTGAGATGACCGAAGCAGGAACCATGTTTTATCAACGTGCCCTTTCGATTTTAGAACTGACCGAATTGGCACAGCAAGAATTAGCGGATTACAAAGAAGGAAAATTAGGAACGTTACGAATCGGCATGATTTCTTCGGTGAGCACCTCACTAGCCAATGAATGGATTCCCGAATTTCATAAAACCTATCCCGACATTCATCTCGATCTGTTTGAAGGCAATACGTATGAACAAATTGAAAAGTTAAAAAATAATCTGATTGAACTTGCCGTCGTTCGTACACCATTTAATGCAGAGAGTTTAGAGTGTACGACTCTACGTAAAGAAAATATGGTGGCCCTTGGAGATTCTAGCTTCTTTTCTGGTATTACGTCTGACACTATCACCTTAAATGACATTCAAAAGCAGCCGCTCATCATTTATCGTCGATGGGAAAAAATCTTATCGGATGCATTCTATCAATATGGCTGCGAGCCAAATATTTTTTGTCGGAGCGACGACGCTAGAACAACCATCAGTATGGCCGATGCTTGTCTAGGAATTAGTATCGTACCAGAATCCGCCCTTGCGTTATCACGCAATCAACGTCTTATGAAAAAAGTAATTTCACAGAATAATCTGCAATCCAGTATTTGTGTCTTACGTAACCCAAACAGCTACCTTTCCACACTGGCAGAACTTTTTTATCAGTTCCTCGTGAATTACTAAATCTTTATGAGAACCGAATTTAACTAATAGTTAATTTTTTTACTTATTATTTAACATTTACTCAATAGATTAATCTCTAACTCTTTGCTATGATAAGAATCAATGAAGGATCCTCATAATCAATCCAATCAGGAGGTTAATTATGCCACTACAAACAATGATCAAAGAGAAAAGAAAAGAATTAGGTTTAACGCAAGAACAGGTTGCTGATTTTTTAGGTGTTTCTACACCGGCCGTTAACAAATGGGAAAATGGAATCACTTATCCCGACATTACCCTAATTGCTCCCTTAGCACGTTTGTTAAAAACGGATTTGAATACTCTTCTTTGTTTTCAAGAAGAGTTAACAAAACAGGAAATTGAGTTATTTACAAATGAGATTGTCTTAAAGATTCAGACCGAAGGTTTTGAACAAGGACTGACGCTTGCCAAAGAAAAAATTACTGAATATCCAAACAATGCTGAATTAATTCATAACCTTGCTTTAGTCCTAGATGGCACGATGGCGCTCTCTCCTATGAGCAACGAAGAGAAAGAGAGCTATGAAAAAGAAATTGACGCATTATACGAACGAATTGATCAGTGTGAAGATGAGGGAATCCGAAACAGCGTTAATTTTATGCTAGCATCAAAATATCTCAACCGAGGCGACCTAACAAAAGCAAAACAACTCATTGATAAGCTACCAGAGCCTAGTCAAATTAACAAGAACTCGTTAGTTGCTACGTTGTTGCTCAAGGAAGACAAATTCTCAGAAGCGCAGCAAATATATGAACGCATGATGCTTTCCAAAGTAACTGAAATCTGGGCAATCCTGCTATCCATCTGTTCTGTCGAATTAAAAGCGGATCATCCACAAAAGGCAACTAAATTTGCTTCCATCGCTAACCAGTTTAGCATCTTATTTCAATTTAATGAGTACTATCAGCTCACTCCATTACTACAGGTGGCTGTGCATAACAAAGATGCGAATACATGTATTTCCATTCTTTCTAGTATCTTTGCTTCAATGCATAAACCTTTGGCTTCTAGTGATTCCTTCCTATATGAACATGTTCTGGAAGAGGGTAAATGCATAAACAACATGGCGCAAATTATGCCAGCCCTGATTAGTCAGCTTGAGACCGATCCTGAATTTGATTTTCTCCGTCAGGATCCAAGATTTCAGGAACTAATCCAACAATATAAAGTAGAGGAAAGATAGCGCTAACAAAAAAGTCCGGGGCTGTGAAAAAACAACTAAAACATGAGCAACGTGGAGAGAGGCAGAGAAGCACATTAGAATTTGGCCGCCTTTCCCTAGCGGCCGGACATAGCCAAATTCTAATGTGCTTCTCCTCCTCTCTCCACGTCGCTCATGTTTCTATTACTTTTTTCAAAGCCTCTGATATTAATTTATTCTGTGATGAGTTTTCCTCATTAATCTTTATGCAGTTATCCCATCTGGCTTTCTTTTATTTTTAAAATGTAAGAAGGATAAAATCGCAACTGGCATAAAGTATGAACACCAAAATTCGAGTAATCCGACCCCAGAATTTTGTGAACTTTCCGATGCATTAAAAATATTTAACAACGGAGTGACAAAACAGGAGATTGCAAATATTCCATGAATCCTTAATAACCATTTTAGCCATTGATCACACTTATTCTCTACTTTCACGACAAACGAGATAAAGAACGTAGAAGCTGCCATCATCATATAGGCAAGCAAATCAAACGTGAACATTAACCCAAATCTCTTATAGTCTAGAATCTGAGCCGCCTGTTTTGTTAGCTCCTCTTGATAAACCGTTGTCATCTGGGTGAAATACACGATAACGATTAATGTTATATAACTAACAGCGAAGCCGATTGCCAGATAAGCTGCACCATTTGTTTTTTCGTCATGATATCCCGCAAATGCACAGATCATAAGCAAAAATCCAATGGATATAAATGTCGACGATAAATAATCAATGTAATTGGTACCAACTAACATACTTATTGCAAACGTTAAAACACTAATGAAATTAATCGCGGAACCATACAAACCTATCTTTCGATTCATAATAATCTCCTTCCTTTCAAGTTAAAATGATACAGAACTCTATTTACATATGATGTTGAAACATAAAGTCGATGAATTCGTCCCTTTGTTGTTTATCGTTCCAATTGACTCCTATGCTGTCATTTAAAATATCCTTTCGCAAAAAAGCCGATTGTAACATCGAAGTTAGTAAAAACGCACTCCACATTTCTTCTTTGTTTTGCTTTTGTGTTGCTTCAGATTTTCCTATGGATAACAAACCAAAGAACCCCCTAGCTGTATTCATCGTATTATCATCTGTTTTGGGACTCTTCATATCTGCTAAAATCGATACTTTCGATATCTGTTTATTTTCCATCAAAAAATCCATAACTTCTTTCGCAACAAACTTCGTAATTTCCATTGAATCTTTGCTATTGCAAGCCGATGGACGATACGAATGTACAACTTGCTGAATGATGGATTGAACACATACTACGATCAATTCATCCTTGGAATGGAAGTAATGATTGATCAGACCCACTCCGATATTCGTTCGCTCTGCAATCTTTCGTATGGTGATCTGCTCTACCGCACCATCTGTTTCTTTGATCATCTGTATGGTTTCATTGATGATCTTTTGTTTTGTTTCTTCTGCATTTCCCATAACTTATACTTATTTTTTCGTTTCTTCAGCATTTCCGTAACGTATACTGAATTTTTCTCTCCTTTCTTCTAGTAAATCCTATCTATATCTTCTAAATCGTTCAAAAAAGTATTGATATTAAGTAAATATGTATTATTGAACATTGTTCAATAATACATATAAGAAAAGAACGAAGTTGTAAAGAATTATTTTCCATCCTCTTCACAGCTTCGTTCTAAATTATATCGTAATCTCTATTCGATTTCCGTCATTGTCCGCCACTACACTTTCAAAGTATCCATCTCCGGTACTTCTTGGTGCACTGTACAAATGATATCCATCTTCACAGATTTGCTCGGTAATTCTCACTACTTCCTCTTTGCTTCCGACCGAAAACGCAATATGACTGATTCCATTTACTTTATCCAACACAGGTCTTGTTTCTAACTCTGTATGGGACATCAACTCCAGGCGCGCTCCAGAAGGAAAGGTAATAAAATAACTAGAAAAACCCTTGGTATTCGTATACTTCGAATTGCTTACTCCACCAAAATATTTCGTATAGAATTCTTTTGCTCTCTCTATATCTGTGGTATAAATTGCAATATGCGTAATTGATATATTCATCTTTTATCTCCTTATCATGATTAAATTCTTTGCTTTCATGACAGGGTTCGATCTGATTCTTTTATGTACTGATATAGCTGATCTATCCGTTGAAAACCTAGATATGGAATTCGAAAGCTGCTATACCGGTTATAACAGATACGTTTCATGCAGATAACCTCAATCAACTATATCACCTAACTTCGGACTCATTATACCATATTCAATCTATTTGACAATGCTTAAGATAAGATATTGAGATCCGATTTTTCATAGGCATTACTTCCCGGCTGACTCTTTTTATAGTTCCAACACTGAATTACCTCTTTTAAAGTCTTTCCTTTGTTATCAGCAAAAAAATCTCTAATATATGTGTTATATTCAAACTGTTTATCAATTTTCTTTGTCTTGTTCTTACTCTCTTGTTTGATCTGAGCATACGCTACAATCGCATCCTGATACGTCTTTCCTGCATTCTCCTTTAGCCAATTCTGGAACTTTACATTAAATGAAAATGCTTTACCAATCTCCTGCTCAAAAAATGCTCGATGTCTTTGAGAACAAACAAAGTTTACTTCGATGATACTCTCTTTCGTGATCGGTTCGGTCGAAACGATTGCTTTCACTCTTTTCGTGATGGTTGTTGTTTTCTTTCCAGTTTCCAGATATGTAGCGATTCGCTCTGTCAGCTCAAGCTTCCCACCAGAACTGCTAAGTCCCTCTTCTTTACAAAAATCCACTAATTCTTGTTTTAAATAATAGTAATTACGAAAAGTCTTACTATCTAATCCCTTCTGTAACTTTGGACGTTCTTCCATATGTTTTTCCTCCCTGGACAGTATATGTCTATGAATCTATATCTTTTGGTTCTATACACATTTTACTGTGAAAAAACTGAGAATGCAACAAACTAAGAGAATCGGAGAAGCATATAAGAATTTGGCTAAGTCCGGCCGATAGGGAAAGGCAGCCAAATTCTTATATGCTTCTCCGATTCTCGAGCTTCTTCAATATCCAGTTTTTTCACACCTTTACTTCACTTTTTCGATATCATTTAAAGCTTTTCTCATCATTACAATGGAAATCACTGCTGCAATTGTCTCTGAGATTGGGAAGGAAACCCACACACCGTTAGCTCCCATATATCGTGATAACACATAAGACAATGGAATCAGGATAACGAACTGACGGGAAAGGGATATTACTAAGGATTTTATTCCAAACCCTAACGCTTCAAATGCTCCGGAATAAATCACACCAAAGGAAGAAATTAAGAAACCACAGCTAATGATTTGAAGTGCTGGAACACCAATTTCAAGCATAGTTGCGTCTGCATCAAACATTCCTAAAATCTGTGCTGGGATTGCTAGTGATAGAACCGTTCCTAGTGCCATAATTGCTGCTGTAAATAGTAAGCTCACACGTAATGTCTTACGTAAACGTTCCATCTCTCTAGCACCGTAATTAAAACCTACGATTGGACGCATTCCCTGTACGATACCTCCCGCAGGCAGGTAAATAAAGGTCTGTAGTTTATAATAAATACCCAGAACAGAAACATGTACCTGAGAAAATGTCACTAATAAACTATTTAGGATACTAACTAATACGGATGGAAGTGCCAGCATGATACTCGATGGGATACCTACGCTGTACAGCTGACGTAAAATGAAAGTATCCATCTTCGCTTCTTTGATATTAATATGAATCGGAAGCTTTTTGCATTTACGACGATACATGATCAGATAAAGAATAAACCCACTGATCTGTCCTGTAATAGTTGCAAGCGCTGCACCATTTACTCCCATTGCTGGAACTCCAAAGTATCCAAAGATAAAGATTGGATCCAAAATTATATTAATGATCGCACCAATTGCAAGAACATACATGGTAACAGTCATCTCGCCAAGTGCTTGGAATATCTTTTCATAACATACCTGAATTACACATCCAAACGCAAAACATAATACAATCTTTCCATAGCTAGTTCCCATCTTTAAGATTTCTGGGTCATCCGTAAATAAACTAAGAAATGGTTTCGTAGCAACCAGACCAAAAATTACGAATAAAACAGAATGTACAATGCTGCACACAACACCAATCGATGCGGCACGACTGGCACGCTCTGTATTCTGACTTCCTAAGCTAATCGAGATGCAGGAACTGACTCCGATACCAAAACCAACTGCAATTGCAATTACAAGATTTTGTAGTGGAAAGATCAGCGAAACCGCTGTTAGCGCATCACCTCCAAGACGCGCAACAAAAATACTATCGATAATATTGTACAATGCCTGAATCAGCATCGAGAACATCATCGGTATTGCCATCGAGACTAATAAAGAAAAGATGGGTTTGTTTTTCATTTGTTCTTGTTTTGAATTCATGATTAATAACTCCTGTCAGATAGATAATGTTATACCACATATTTTGTCGCATAAAAAAAGCTATCCTTGTGCTTGTTTATATCAGAAACAAGAAAAGGTATAGCTTTTAAAAGCAACATTATTTTATTTTTATTTGGCAGTCCACGTTTATGGACCGTCGGTTATCTTACCATAGAACATCATAGATTGCAAGGGAAATGAAGCACAGATTTTTTCTCTTTTTTAGGTTTGATTCTGTAAAAAATACACATATATTTTTATACACTGTAAATCTTTGGCTTTAAAATTTGCAATTCCTCTAAAAAAATACAGTGTGGAATCTGATTTTTCGTTACCTTTTCAATACACTCCTCAAAATTCATCCAGATAACTTCTTCGATTTCACTTTCCTGAAGTTTAAACTCCTCCACCTCTAAGTCTTTCCATAGCAGGTAAACATTACTGATCTGACAATCCTTAAATAATTTCCCATGAAACTGCTGTTCAAACGTAAATTTTCTCTGACCACAGTATACCAGTTCTCCTGGTAATACATCAATCCCAAGTTCTTCTTTTAATTCACGAATGGCAGATGGGATAAAATCGACTCCTGCTGGTATATGCCCCGCACTCGAGATATCATAACATCCTGGAAATGAGTCCTTTTGTAAGCATCTCTTTTGCAACAACACTTGAAGCTCGTCATTCTTCTTACGAAACAGCCATACATGAGAAGTTCTATGACGGATTCCTTGCTCATGCGCGATTCTTCGTTCTATTTGTTCTCCTGTCGGAACTCCATTTTCATCTACAATATCTAAGTATTCCATTTGATCTCCTTTTCCATCGAACCTCCACTATAGTACTCAATCAACCAGATGTTGATATTTAGTATTGTGTTTATTATTGGCATTTACGCCCTATATAAAGAGCGTGACCACATGTTTCAATTATAGCAGGGTTTGTAGAAGTTTTATTTATTAGTTCAATTATCTTGTTGAATAGAGAAATATCTTTTTCAGCTAACTCATATAATTTTTCTTCTTTATTATATCCAAAGCTTCTTATTGACCGCAAAAGAATTTGAGAGAAATTATGTTCGCTAAACAGCCTTTCTATTTCCTTTGACTCTGGATAGTACCCCTCTTGAAATGCCACATTAGCATTATTGTGAAATCTACCAGTTTCAAATACTTCGGATAAATTATGCTCGTTGACTTGTTGCGGAAAATAGAAGGCACGTGTAACATCATAACCTTGCTTTGCAAGTTCAATCGAATATTTGCCAGCTCCACCACCTAAATCTAAGATACGATCTGATTTGTTTAAATATTGAAGAATAATACCTTTGCAAATATCATATTCAAGGCGACCTTCTGCAGCATCTAACCGATGCTGTTCGTCAAAAACAGAATAGTATGTTTTTATTTTTTCAAATTCAGTCATATACGTATCCTCTCTATTTTCTAATAATCGTTGGTCAACATTTGATAACAAACACGAATCATATTCTTAAATACATACTACAACAAATGTCATAATTTTTCCATAATAAAAAAAGGAAGCACCGTTTAGTGATTTTTCAAATCGCTAAAGCGACACTCCCTCTTCTTGTAGTTTGATTACAAAATTATTACCTTAAATAATCCAAAGCGGAGTTATTTTTCTGTAGTCTTTGAAGAATTAAGCAACAACAACGTTTACTGCCTGTGCACCACGGTTACCTTCAACGATATCGTAAGTCACTTCCTGACCTTCTTCTAATGTCTTGAAACCTTCTGCTATAATACCGGAGAAGTGTACGAAGACATCTTCGTTCGTTGCACTGTTAGTGATGAAACCAAATCCTTTTTGTCCATTAAACCATTTTACTGTACCTTTATTCATGTTAAGATACCTCCATTTTTTAGTAATATATTAAGCTGAAAAAAAAATCACATATTGTTGTAAATCATCATTTGCTAATCATGACTTACAACAATATGTGAATCTAATTACCATCTAATATACATCTATATAATACATCTAAAAATTCAATATGTCAATCCTAAAATGTATAATTCCAACAAAAAAACAATGCATTATGACCGAAATTTCGACATAATGCATTATTTATTATTAATTATTCAGTAACATCAGCATACATGAAGAACCAGTAGCCGTATGGTGAATGCCATGCGCCTGTAATCTTTGGACTCTGTAACCAGAAGTCACTGTAGTAAGCTAATGGAATACATCCTGCTTCTTCCATTAATGCATCTTCTGCTGCATGAAGATCTTCAGAACGTTTTGCTGGATCTTTTTCTGTACGAGCTGCATCCATCGCTGCATCGAAAGCTGCACTAGTGTATTTACCATCATTGTTACCATTTGTACTGTATAAGACATCAAACATGTTGGATGTATCGTTGTAATCGCCTACCCAACCGTTACGAGCAATTTCGAAATCACCAGAACGACGCATTGGTGTAAAGCTTGCCCATTCAACGATGTTAACATCAAGAGTAACACCGATTTCAGCCCAAGCCTGCTGTAAGTACTCGGCTACTACTTTATGATAACCTTCTGGGTTTGTTGTATAAGTGATTGTTGGTAAACCTTCTCCGTTTGGATAACCAGCTTCTTCTAATACCTTTTTAGCACCTTCGACATCAGCAGTTGCACTTAAATATGGCTGACCACCATTTGCTTTGTCATAGAAAGATCCACCTGCTGGATCAGCCCAGCCTGGTCCAATGAAGTTAGTAGCTGGAGAATATGTTCCCTGCATTAATGTATTCGCTACATAATCACGATCAACAGCCATGCTTAATGCTTTACGAACCAAAGGATTTGTGAAAGGCTCTTTCTGGCAGTTTAAGGAGATGTAGTATGTACCTAAGATTTGATCAATAAAGAAATCAGGGGTACCTGTTAGGCTAGGAATTTCTTCTGTAGGTACAGTCTTGATCATTAATGCTTCACCTGTCTTGTATGCAGAGTAAGCTGCGTTTCCATCTTCCATTAATAGCCATTTAATACTTCCAAGTTTGATTGCATCTTTGTTCCAGTAATTCTCATTCTTAGTCATGATAATATGAGAACTTGGTACCCATTCTGTAATCTTGAATGGTCCGTTACAGATATATGTTTCAGGTTTTGTAGCCCAACCATCAGTATCTGCTTCAATTGCTTTCTGGTTAACAGGGCTTAATGTTGCAAATGCAGCGAGACTTTCAAAATATGGACAAAAGTTAGAAAGTTCAACTACGAAAGTTTTGTCATCTGGTGCAGATACAGCTAATGCATCAAGATTACCTTTGATCGCTTCATCATAGCCTTTTACCATAGATAAAACTGTTTCAGCATAAGGTGCTGCAACTGTAGGATCACATACACGTTTCCAACTATATACGAAATCGTTCGCTGTTAAAGGTGAACCATCGGACCATTTCAAACCATCACGTAAATGGAACGTATAAGTCAACTTATCTTCTGATGTTTCCCAGCTTTCTGCCTGACCTGGTGCAATATTGTTATCTTTATCAACTGTCAAAAGACATTCAAAAGCGTGTAAGATCATGTTACCACCATCAACAGCACTATTTAATGCTGGATCGATAGTTTCTGGGTTTGGTCCTACTTGTACAGTAAGTTGTTTTCCGCCAGCAGTCTCAGTTGCTGGTGCAGTTGTAGCGTCTGGATTTTCTGCAGGAGCTTGTGTTGCTTGTTCTGTTGTCTGTTCTGGTGCGGATGTAGCATTATCGCTACCTGTTTTCTCACTCTTGCCACAGCCTGTAAATGCTAATGTACTTACAAGCATTGTAGTAGCAAGTAAAAATGATACTTTCTTTCTCATAAAGTTCCTCCTCTTCTTATATTGCTTTGCATTACTATTATATTAAAAATTTAAAGCAATGAAGTGTCGCGGTTAAAGTTATCAATAGTACCTCGTTGATACTATTGATAGCGTCAAATCACTACATTAAATTAATAATAACGACATAAACTACAGTGGTTTTTTATTAATTCACTTTATCTAAATGGTGACATGCTGCAAAGTGACCTTTAGAAACTTCTTGCCATTGTGGTACTTCTTTCGCACATCTTTCATCTGCATATGGACATCTTGTACGGAATGTACATCCGGATGGTGGGTTCATAGGACTAGGTACATCACCACTTAGTACAATTCGTTTATTTTTCCTTGAAGTGATTGGATCTGCAATCGGAATCGCAGAAATCAAACTTTTAGTATATGGATGAACACTATGGAAGGTTAATTCATAACTATCCGCTAATTCAACCAGTCTTCCTAAATACATAACACCAATTCGATTGGAGATATGTTTTACTACAGAAAGATCATGCGCGATAAATAAATATGTTAACCCAAATTGTTCTTGTAAATCCTCAAACATATTAACCACCTGCGCCTGAATAGAAACATCCAATGCGGAGATTGGTTCATCACAGACGATAAACTCTGGATTAACTGCTAATGCTCTTGCAATACCAACTCTCTGTCGTTGTCCACCGGAAAATTCATGTGGATAACGATTGGCATGATCGGAATTCAAACCAACTCGTCTTAACATTTCAAGAATCATTTCATTACGTTCTTGTTTTGAACTAGCCAGCTTATGAATATCAATTGCTTCACCGACGATATCACTAACTGTCATACGTGGGTCAAGGCTTGCATATGGATCCTGAAATACAATCTGCATTTTACGTCGATATGGAAGCATATCGACTTTAATTTTTTTATCATAATCAAAAATTACATTGCCATCGTAAGTAATCTTACCACCAGTAGGCTCATGAAGTCTTAGAAGTGTTCTACCAGTTGTTGTTTTACCACAACCACTTTCACCAACAAGACCTAATGTCTCCCCTTTATTAATAAAGAAGGAAACATCGTCTACGGCTTTTACCACTTTTTTATTCTTACCAAATCCACCCGCAGGGAAGTATTGTTTTAAATGTTCTATCTCAATTAATTTATCAGCCATTTCTCTCTTCCCCCTCAAATTCTCTCTTTTGATTCATAAAACACTGACAATAATGTGTTTCACTAAAAGTCGTTACAGGAGGCATCTCACGGAGACAAATCTTCATACAGTTGTCACATCGTGATGCAAATGGACATCCCTTTGGAGGATTTAACAGATCGACTGGGGTTCCTTCAATTGGAACTAATCGTTCATGTTCTTTTGCATCCAGTCTAGGAATACTCTTTAAAAGACCCTTCGTATATTCATGCTTTGGTTCATAAAAGATCTCATCGGTTGTACCATATTCCACAATATGTCCTGCATACATAACAGCAATACGATCACACATATTAGCTACGATACCAAGATCATGAGTGATCATAATGATTGCCATACCAAGTTTATTCTTCAAATCCATCATAAGTTCAAGGATCTGTGCCTGAATGGTAACGTCCAATGCAGTTGTTGGTTCATCTGCAATTAGAAGTTTTGGTTTACAAGCAAGTGCAATTGCGATCATAACTCTCTGTCTCATACCACCAGATAACTCATGAGGATACTGTTTCAAACGACGTTCTGGCTCGTTGATACCAACTAATGTTAATAACTCGACTGCCTGAGCATGCGCTTCTTTTTTATCCGCATTGGTATGTAATAAGATAACTTCTTCGATCTGATTACCAATGGTATAAACAGGATTTAAACTTGTCATTGGATCCTGAAAAATAATGGAAATATCATTTCCTCTTAATTTGGACATTTCCTTTTCGGACATCTGATCGATACGATGTCCATCAAAATCAATCGTACCGCCTACTAATTTACCAGGATAAGCAGTCAGTCCAATTAAACTATATGCGGTAACTGATTTACCAGAACCACTTTCTCCAACGATTCCTAATACTTCTCCTTCTGCTAACTGAATAGATACGCCATTAAGAGCTTTTACCTCGCCTGCAGGGGTGAAGAAAGAAAGACGTTCATCTTTTATATCAACAAGTGTTTTTGCCATATTGTCTCCTCTCCTATGCTTTCAGTTTAGGATCAAATGCATCACGTAATCCATCACCTAATAAATTGAAGCTTAAAATAATCAAACTAATCAGTAAAGCAGGTACAAATAGTAAATATGGATATGTATTTAATCCGTTAATTGCATCACTTGCAAGACTACCTAATGAAGGCAAAGGCACTGCAACACCAAGACCTAAGAAACTTAAAAAGCTCTCCGTAAAAATAGAAGAGGGAATCTGCAATGTTGTAGTAACGATTAATGTACCAATACAGTTTGTAAGCAAATGTTTCTTGATGATACGTGAATTCTTAGCACCTAAAGCTCTAGCAGCAGTAACATACTCGCTTTGTTTTAACATAAGGATCTGGCTTCTTACCATTCGTGCCATACCAACCCAGTATAATAAAGCAAATACGATAAAGATACTGATCAAGTTGGTACCAACCGTTTGAATCCAATGGAATCCAGGAACCTCAGTTAAATTCTTTAATGGTTGTTTTAAAGCGAAGGATAATAATACGATTAGCAAGACATCCGGGACCGTATATATGATATCGACGATTCGCATCATAATCAGATCGACCCATCCTCCGAAGAATGCCGCGATGGAGCCATAAACAGATCCAATCACTAAGATGATTGCAGTAGCAATCAAACCAACTAATAAAGAAATACGACTTCCCATCATTACTCGAATCGCATAGTCACGTCCAAGTTTATCTGTTCCAAAGATGTGTGGAAATACCTTTTCCCCTGCATCGATTCGTGCCTGTTCCTGAGCAGAATACGTCATTGGACGTAAATTCTCACTACCCCTGATCTGAGTCTTATAATCATAAGGGTAGAAAGATGGAACAATAAATGAAAAGATCATAACTAATATAATTACAAACAAGCTAACCATAGCAACTTTATTCTTACGTAAGCGTCGCATACCATCTTTCCAAAAGCCAACGCTCTCACGCATTACTACCAGACTTTTTTTCTCATCATCTGTTGCTAACGCAAAATCTTCTGGATTAAATTTTGATTGAAAACTTAGTAGATTTTTATCCATTGCATTCTATCCCTTCTATTTACGATAACTTAATTCGTGGATCTACGATCTTATAGATGATATCCACGACCATATTTAATACAATCATTAAGGTTGCTAAAAAGATTGTGGTTCCCATAATAACCGTATAATCACGACTGGTAATCGACTTAATGAATTCACCGCCAAGACCTGGGATAGTAAAAATCTTTTCTACAACAAAACTACCTACCAAAGTATATGCCATCATTGGTCCTACATATGTAATTACTGGTAGAAGTGCATTACGAAGTGCGTGTTTAAATAAACTTACAAATTGTGATAAACCTTTTGCTTTTGCCGTACGCATATAATCCTGACCAAGTACATCCAACATGGACGATCTCATTAATCTCATGATATAAGCGGTTGGGTAAAAAGATAACGATATCACAGGCATAATGTAATGCTTCCACGAAGTCAAACCGAATGTTGGTAATAATTTTAAGTTAACGCCAAAGAAATACAATAGTAAGGTACAAATTACAAAGCTGGGCACTGCGATCCCACACGTTGCGATGACACTTATAATACTATCGATTGCTTTTCCTCTATGTAATGCAGCAAAACATCCTAATGGAATACCGATTAGGAGTGAAACAAGAATTGAAATTCCACCAACCTTTGCAGAAACAGGGAATCTTGAAGTAATAATCGATGTTACTGATCTACCTCTCTGTTTTAAGCTCATTCCTAAATCTCCATGTAATGCATCGCCCAAATAAGTGAAATACTGTTGAATTAAAGGCTTATCCATTCCATACTTTGCTTCCAGCGCAGCCTGTGCTTCTTGGCTAATCGCTTTCTCTGACATGAATGGACCACCTGGTACCATATTCATTAAAAAAAATGTAATTGTTAATACGGTAAAAATTGTGATGATTGCTAAACCAATACGTTTTAATATGTACTTTACCATTAATTCCTCTCCTTACCTATGAAAATAGCTTTCAATCATAACTATTATAACTCCATGTAATGTCTTGTCAAGGTGCATTTTTCTAAGTTTACCATAATATAACACCTATTTATACAATTAAATGAATTTTATCCCAATATACAGAAGTTTTTTCTTTTTTATGTGAAATTAAAAGAGATTTGCAAAATGTCTTTCTGCAAACCCCTTTGTTTGTTTATTGATGTTATTATTAATATTATATGTGATATTGAGAATTTTCATTGTTTAGCACAGTATAGCACAAATATTTTTTAACTTCAATACAATTTTATAAAATTTACCATTAATATTCTATGATAATCTGTAATATTTCTTTTCTATTACTTTGTAAAAAAAATGTCAAATTAATTCATCGGTTAATTCGTTCGTTATTTTTTTCCAGTTTTTTAGCGGCTTAAACTAATTTCACATGACCAGTGCATAATTATTCTTTTTTTAATCCTTATTTTAACGGATAATAACAATTCTTAGAACAGCCATGTTGAAATAATTCCTGTTGAACTCTATTTTGAAATTCCACTTCTTGATCACACTCTTTTAAAATCGTTAATGCCATTTTTAACTGGCGAATATCATATTCCATAAAGTCAACATAATTTCCACGCCCCACAAGCTTTAGATGAGTAATCCCAACATTCTTCAATCTCATTAAAGCACACAGACCACATCCTGTCTGTCCAGTAACATAACCATTTTCCTCCTCTTCCATATCCGATGCTTCCTCTTCCTTCGCTTGGAATCTTTTTTCAACCTCGCTAAAGTGTCTACGATTTTTACGAAAGCGTGTCATCTGATATGGAACTTTACACATATGAGTTAACTCATCACAGTGCAGAGAATTACAGAATCCTCCCGTAAAATGACACATTTCATTTAGAACGAAAGCCTCATACTCTAAATTCTTACCTGCATTCTCATTGATACAGGATTTCATATCCTCTAATGTGTTTTTTCGATGAAAAATATACCTTGTAATATCGAAAGAATGAAAGAATTCCATCATGGGACGATTCACTTCTGCTGTCTCTCCACTCAGATGAATCTTGCAGTGGATCTGATGCTCCCTTAAATACAAAATCAAAGCAATATCAGCAATGATAAAGGTATCGAAACCAAGCTCCATACACTGTTTGATATAAAATGCAACCACAGGATACTGCTCTGGAGTATAGAATAACGAATTAAAGGTTATTTTCACTGGCACCTTGTACCTCTCCACCATACGGCTTAAGATCACCATATCGCTATAGGCTCCAATCTGAACATTATAATACAGAACCTCTCTTCGATTTAATGGTGACATCACACCGTATGTTTCTACCCATTCCAACGGAACATAACCACAAAAAAATTCATCTGCGCCCGCTTCCACTAATCGTATATATTCATCAATAGATCCTAATCCTGATACTATCTTCACATTTTTCCCCTTCTATCTCTTAACTTTTCGTTGTATGATCAGGACATTTCCCGACAGCCAAATTCCCACCTTTTTTTACAGATTTAGTACCAATCGATCCATCCCTTGTTCCAGATAATACTGTAACATCTCAAGACGATTGAGTAGTGTGTCATCAAATCCAAAGAGCGAATTATATCGCCCTACCATTTTTAGATGCTTTGGATAAGCAAAGATAAACTCTTCACAATACCTTGGACACTTAGTGACGAGTTGCTGTTTTCCCCGATCCATCGTCGTGCATTTCGCATATAATGTACAATACTGAGAGGTATTGGTCTGATAAAATGGAAAGTGAATGCTGTTATGCGCACCTGAAACCTCCATCAGATAACCGCAGGACTCAAATTCATATCTTTTGATGTTCCACTTCTCTAAGAACTTACGATACTCGACTGAACTTAAGCTATTTTGCGCTAACTGTTTTACATGCTCCTGATAACCACTTTTATATGGATATCTTGGGTCTTTTCGTCGCTTATTTAACAGTATCCCAAGACATAAGGTAAAGTATTTTTGCATATTCTCCAACAGCTGAACCATTCCCCAGTCATTGACCACAAGCTCAAGTACAATCTCATTCTTTTTACACCAATCGTACAATTCTTTCAATAAGACTTGCGTCTGCTCCAGCATCTCATCTCTCATATACGTAAATGCTAACGTAACGTTCAGATTCTCTTTCTTTGTTTTTTCTAGCATTCGCATCAACTGCACTTTTTCAGGAAACAGGTTATGACAGAACTCATTTCCAACATAAATTCTATTTACCTGCTTTTTCGCAAGTTCATGGCTTTCCATATGATGAGATTTAAAATATTCGACAATAAAATCATTCAAAGACATATTTAAATACTGCTCATAAGCGCTCGGATGATCAATGGAGATGGCCAATTCAAATTTGTCTAAGACATCCTTTATCGTTTCGTCTTGGTATCCTGTCTTACTCAGCCAGTCTTTCTCCTGTTCCAAGTAGGTTCCATAGAATTTCAGATCCTCCTCTGCCGGATAATCCACTTTCGCCTGAGAACAGTAGGCATCATCTCCAGATAACTTTAACCGCACATATTCTGAATAATCCCGAATGATCATGGATGTATATCTTTGATAATCCTCCTGTTTACAACCAATGGTATAAACATAGTAGAACTCTTCTTGCATTTCCTCAAGAATCTGATAGTCGCTAATCAACAGCTTCTCATATCGACTTTCTTGAAATACCAGATAATGAAGCTGGATTGACTGTATCAATTCCAGACGTTCCGGCACACGAAAAGAAAATCCTTTTTCTGATATTTCTAAGATTCGAACTTCTCTTTTATTAATAAAACATGCTACCAGGCTTGTTGGTAGCATCTCGACCCCATATAATTTCATAACTACTCCTGACTAGTGTTCCTTTCCATTACAGCTTCGTAATCTTACACCAAACTGACCCTTTCACTGATCTCTTACTCATAAAACACATCGCAATGCTCTTGGAATATCTCTTTGCATCCTTTAGTGTTCTCCAATGATATACTCCCATACATTCCCCTGTCTCTTTATCACAAAGCCAATACTTTGCCATAAAACCTCTGAAATGGATTAAAAACATCATTGGAATCGCAGAAAATCTCTTATTCGCCGTTGCCGACATATTTTTCAACTGAAAATGAACTACAAATCTAGCCTTAGCCTCTTTCCAATCATCTCGATAGACATAACGAAATACTTTAAATCGTGGATCAATTCCATACTTTTTCGATAGATCTGTTCCTATTATACTTTTATCAAAGTGTATCATATTCTTTCTCCTTTGGTTTATTCTAATTCCTTTGCTTTTTCATCTTCCTTTTTTGTGATTCCTTTCTTCTTTAATGCTAATCTTTCACAGGTTGGTAAATACTTTGAATCGATGTGATGCGTTCTGCAAGCTTTGCAGTTTCCGTGATATTCACACTTCACACGCTTGCATGAACAGTCTGACTTTAATTTTTCTGCCATAAAACCTCCAAAGATTTTTGATTTCTAGTATTGTTTTAGATCGTTCATTAAGTATAGTGTTTCCAACCATTATACAATATTCTTATATTTTCTTCTACAGTGATACCTCTCAATCGAACTTTGGATTAGCAATATAATAAAATGATTCCCTTAATATTAATAGTAGCAATTGCGCCTTGAATCATTTGTTTTCCAAGTTCGACAGCATACCCTTTGCCCCAATATGGTACGCCCAATTTTCACTCAATTCCAAATTCGTTTGCTTTATAAGGATTTAATCCACATAACCCAATCAATTGATTTGTTTTTTTCTCTATTACTGCTCCATGAAAAATATCCAAGGTCTTAAATCTTTATTCATCATAAATTGGATGTATTCTTCTGTTCGTTGTAGATTCCAAGGCTGATTCTTGTCATTTGTATAAATATGTACTCTAATATTAGACATAACTTTGAGCAGTTTTGCTTCTTACCTCTCTACCAATTG
>JAQXNU010000144.1 GCA_029098165.1 Clostridiales bacterium | reverse complement strand
CACTCTGCCATCATCACAAGCACCTGCTCGTAACTAAAGCTTTTGCTTCATACGAAATATACTTTTATTTGTCCTATCTTATACATTTTATTATCTACTTATTATATACAAATTTAAACTCCCTGTCAAAAAAACTTACTGAACACCATCCCACCTTCAACAAAAAAAAGAAGGTAACAAAAATGCTACCTTCTCTTTAATCTACTAATATATCAGTAACTATGAAGTCACGTAAGAATTATCTAACTAATTCTTTAACCTTAGCAGCCTTACCAACTCTCTTACGTAAGTAATTTAATTTAGCTCTTCTTACTTTACCACGACGAACGATTTCGATTTTTTCTACGATTGGGCTGTGTAATGGCCAAGTTTTTTCAACGCCAACACCGTTAGAGTTCTTTCTTACTGTGAAAGTTTCTCTAGCTCCACCGTTCTGTCTCTTTAATACAGTACCTTCGAAAACCTGAGTTCTTTCACGGTTACCTTCCTTAACTTTAGCGTATACTTTAATAGTATCACCAACGTTAAAATCTGTTACTTCTGCTTTTAACTGAGCAGCTTCGATATTTTTAATAATCTGATTCATTTTGTGACCTCCTTAATATTAGATGTTCTTACTACGTCTTCTGATCGGTACAGAGGAACATCCTGTCTCACAATTTGTTATTATAACATAGACAAACTTGAAATGCAAGGTCAAATTTATATTTATTTCTCTTCCGATATAGCGATTTCCTTTTCATTCTCCATATTACCCATCTCTACATCGATTTTTTTCTCTTCTGCAGTTTTTTTCTCTTCATTTACAGCATCTGGGACTAATTCCTTAATCTTTTCAATCGATAACAGTTTTAGTAAGGTAGTCAAAGCATTCGAATCGCTCTCTTGACCGCCCAAACTAACTGTATTCTGAGGTACAAGGTGAAGATTCTGATTCGTCTTAATTGCTTCTGCTAATGCAATCATGATTTCCTTCTGGACTAGCATCTCAGGACCGCCATAGGCGTTAACATTCTTCTTATTTGCATCAGCCTGAGCGTCACCGACTTCACGGATTTTCTCAGCTTCTGCCAAACCAAGTTGACTAATCTTCTGAGCCTCAGCTTCTGCTTCCAGTTTTATTTTCTTAGCATTAGCTTCTGCCTCTGCTTCGATACGATCACGATTAGCTGCTGCAGATAGTCGTGTTTGTTTTGCATTTGCTTCCGCTTCCGTCTCTTTCTTATAACGCTCTGCATCCGCATTAATCTGCATAGTTTCTTTCTTAACAGCAGCCGCCTGCTTCTCAGCTTCAGCCTCATTCTTCTCAATATCGATTTGAATCCTGGATTCTGTTAAAGATGCTTGTTGTGCGGCTTTTGCCTGAGCCTCTTTTAAGAGTCGCTCAGTCTCAGCGGCTTGCATCTTCTGATTATCCGTAGTCATCTTTTCAATCGCTAATTGACGTTCCGATAACTGCGCCATGATCTGTGGGATCATCATATCGCCATTATCATCCGGTGTATCAATTAAAACATCCTCAAGTTCAAGATTGAACTTCTGGAATTCTGGACCCATCTTGTCTAGAACCTCACGGGCTATACCCGCTTTTCCCTGAACTAGCTCAAGATAATTTTTTGTTTCTGCAATATGTTTAAAATGAGCACTAATCATAGGGTCTAATGTCTGCTCAACAAGTTTTGTTACGGAACCAAATCTCTGAATCATCGAAGGCGCCTGTAAATAATTAATATGAACAACTACTGACAATGGAATTGCTGGTTTTAAACCATCCTTTGTGATAACTTGCAACTTCTTTAAGTTATTATCGTATTCATACTGTCCGCCAGAATTCTCATCCCATTTCAATGCAAAGTTATCGGTAGGTACTAAGATAACTTCTTGTGCATATGGATTGAGAGGGTATTTTCCCGGCATTAAAGGAGTCTGCCAGATACCGCGGCACCCTTCTTCCACTAGTTCACCGTGTGTGTATTCGGTACCAGAAACATCCGTGCCTTTCTGTCCAACGAAGCTGTTGACAACACCGACATGTGAAACATCGATCACTGTCTTTGGCTTTAACTCAACTGTTGCAAATAAACGGTTAATAAAATAAGTACCATCGGTTAGAACCTGATACTGCATACCTCGATAGCCACCTGCATTGATAAATCGTTCAATATTCTGAAAGCCATTATGATTCATATTAGAATTGCTTTCATTATCACCCATGATTGGAGCTATCGTTTCATCTGCTGGAAGGGAACGACCTTCAAATGTTGTAACAACACCAACAAAATCTCGATCGGCATGGTAATGATTATCTTTGACGATTGAGGAATTCATTAAACCATTATTATTAATTGGCATACCCGTGTTAAATCCAGCATTATATGTATTGTTGTCCATTGCGCTTGTTATGACGACTGGATTAAAACCATCTCGTTGAATCAATACCTGAGACATCGAGCGAATCTTATTGTTCTCTTCTTTTGACCCAATTGGTATAAAATATATCTCTTCTTCTGTTAAGATTACAAACTGTGCAAGGTTAAAAGCGTAAGTACCTTCACGAAGGATAGAACGTTGAGGTCCTTTTTGTCCGCCATTCTCAATAAATGCTCTTGTATCTTGGAAATTAGAACATTCAATCTCTTTTGCCAATGTCTGATCTGCTTTTAATGCTTGACCGGAACGGGCGAATACATAACCGATCTTACCTTGCTTTATTGTAACACGATCTCTCTTGTAGATTCTGTAAATAATCCTACATCGAAAATGAAGTCCTGGCCCAAGTGTATCAGCCTGAAAACCTGCTTCCCCATGTAGTGCGATAAATTCGCCATTCTTTAGTGATTTTGTAGAGAATTTCTTTTCAATGATTGCAACTTCATTGCTTCCTACCATTACAGGTCCAATCAACACAAAGATCAAGATAATGGCAAGGATCACTGCAGCAATGATTCCAAAAACTAAGTAATTCATAGCTGTAACCTCCTTATTTACTCATTGTATTCATGAGCTCAATCACTTACTCTATTACTTCGTCCTATCATGCTTGAATGCTATCATGAATTGGATGAAATAATATTAAATCTATATTATCATAGTTCTCTATATAATACATTAAAAATGCATTAAATGTTAAATATTTATCAATGCTATTATTTATTATCTAACTTCAATCCTCTTTTTTGACACATTTCAGAATGTTTATCCATTGTTTCTCAGTTTGTCTGCAATCTCTTATACTCCCCTTGTTGTTGCACACCGAAAGAAGAGGCTGTGTAAAACAGCCTCTTCTTTCGGTTGAAATATAAAGAAATACTAAATGAATGTTACATCATTACTTTTATCGCTATGTATTATTAATCGTAAATTCTCACTATTTATCCTATTGCAATTCCTAACTTATGTAGGTTGTAACACTGTGGGATAACAATGTTTCATCCAACACAAATTATCTACTACTTTCTCTTCAGTCAATCATTAAACCGCTTAGTTCCTTGCTAAACATTCTCAGGACAACTTACTTCGTACATATCCTATTCTTTATAATTGTAGTAATATATTATTCCTACATGAGAATCACACGGATAATTTCTAATATAACTAAAGTGGGGCAGAACACTTTTTATTAGTTAGTTTGAAAATCCATGATACATCGTCACTAATATTCACCAAGTCATAAATACAAAATATGAATGCTATTATAGTGTTATCGATTAACACGCTCACAATGATAACGATAGCTATTTTGTTCATTGGATATGATCCTTAACATAAATCTCCTGACATTGTTTTCAACTTTTCGTGTCCTAGTCATTCTTTCGTTACCTAAATATGTAATCTTTATGTACTATGTTAACTTGTGTACGTTAACATCAATAATATTATAGACATTTTGGATTATTTTGTCAATATTTTTAGGTATTTTTTACTATAATATTAATTTTTTCCCTATTATTCTTTAATATCCCCTTAAATTTCTAAAGTTTTTCTTGATTTTATTAATGTTAACGTACACATAAAAATATCCATATATATTGGAAAAGATATACGATTAATTATTTCTTTCTATAATCATTCAACGTTTTGCGTAATATGTATACTCAGATTGGTAAAGCACATCTTATTCTCTGGAATCATACCTAAAGCCAGATAACGAAATAGTAATTCTAACGACTGTTCTGCCTGTTTTTCTGGTTCCTGACAGATGGTTGCAGAAATCATCCCCTTTTGCATCATCTCAATCTGCTTGTCAACCAAATCATTGGTGATGATACGAACCTGATGCTTTTTATCCGCTTTATAGATTGCTTCACAGATTCCGTAATCCCCTGGATTTGCAACATATACTATATTTACATCTGGATATTTTTTAAGCATATCCTCTGCTGAAATATAGTTATCAATCTGATTGTAGCTAATCAGTCGTTTATCAAGAATTTTCATCTTCGGATAACGCTCTTTAATTTCCTTCTGAAATCCCGATAATCGCTCTTGATGTCGAATAAGACGTTCTTGCATTTTTTCCTTTTCATAAGATTCCGAATATATGCAAACTCTTGCATTTTCTCCACCTGCAAGCGCACACAACCCAGCGGCAAGACGACCAGCCTTTTCATAATCGCAACCGACATAAGCTAAATAATGTTCATCTTCATAATAATGATTATAATACACAACCGGAATTTTTTCTTTATGTAATTTCTGCACAATATTGTATAAAGAAAATGAGTCAAGTGCGAGCGTCACAACACCGTCCATACTCTTTATTTGATTCCAAAAATTATTCCAATAATTTTCTTCTTGATAGTGTTTTGGTATAAGTTCAAAAAAACAAACTTGAACACTATATTGCTCTAATCGCTTAGCCTTTTCTACCGCTGATTTATATACTTTAGCGAAATACGGATGGTAACTCTGCTCTGGTAGGACAAATCCCAATTTTAAGTTTTTCTTCTTGACTGCTAATGCCTGAGCTACATGATTTGGCTGATAATTCAATTCTTTTATGAGTTCTAATATACGTTTCTTGGTTTCACTATTTACCATTCCTCGATCATGTAGCACTCGATCCACTGTTCCAATAGAAACTCCGGCTTTTTGAGCGATTTCTTTTATGGTTGCCATATGATTTCTATACACCCCCCTTAATGCTAATGATTCATCTACTCCCGTCCTCTGGTTCCCATATATTAAATATTCAACTATTTCATTTTCTTGTCTATGTAATGTTTATTAGGTATTTTATTCAACTGAGCATTATATTGATCAATGACATTACGTGGAGTATTAGCAAACCCTAAGATATCCACTAATGTCATCATTCCATAATAACTAGATTGTTCATCCTCACTCTGAAATGAATTCATGATTGTTTCGGGCATAGTTGATTCCAACATTGCTACCGCCTGTGGACTGTCCAACAGACAGTTAATTGTACAGTTTATAGACAAATATTCACCATAATCTCCATTCACGTGTGCCTCACACTCTGGTTTTGTCATGCCATTAACGCCGAATTCACCAAAGATATCTTTTAGCCAACTAATGCTGTCATCGACCCAGTTTTTCACACGTTCACAAATTACAGTCTCTCTGCTTTGAACAGAAGGATCATTCGTTGAAAAACCGTGAATTCCATACGCATAGATATGACTTTCATAAGATATTCCTGCCTCTGTCAGAGCCTCGATCATCTTTACGGTATTCATAACAGGTACTATATTATCTGATCTACTAGAAAATAAGAAACAAGGGCAGGTGTTCTTGTCCACATAAGGAATAACATCAGGAGCAGTAATGGAACAAAACTTCACATCCTGGCTAAGTACTGCATAGCCAAGTATTGCTGCATTCGGTCGATTCTTTGACATTGTAGCCGCCGCGCCTGCTAGATGTCCACCAGCCGAAAAACCGATTACTGCGATCTTATCTTCATATATATGCCACTCGTCAGCATTTTTACGAATCAGAGTCATAGCCTCTTCATAATCATTAAGTGGGTTTGGCCATGTTTTATGTTCTTTGACTGAATACCGAAGGATAAACACTTGGTATCCAGCTTTTAAATAAGGCATCGCTACCGGATCAGCCTCTCGGTCAGAACACATTTCATAACCGCCACCAGGTATAATCATGATGGCCGGTCTCTTAGTTATATATGTAAATTCTCCGCCAACTTCAAGAAGATATGCGGTCAGTGTTACGTTTCTTTCTTCATTTAGTACAATCGTTTTCATTTTCATTAGCAAAACCTCCTAAAATTTTGATTCTGTAATACGACTCTTGATATCGTTGTGCATTTCCTCCGAATAAAATAGTTTTACTATTAAACAAAGTAACTCTATTATAAAAAGATGATAATTAAAGTTTTATAAAAAATCAAGTTTTTTTCCTGTTTCATCCTATTTTTAATGAATACAAAATCATTTTTGATAGAAACTATAACAATGATTATGACTTTACAAATGTGGAGGCTATTTATGAAAAGATTTAAGATGCCCACAGCATATACTATTATGCTGATTATTATCATTGTTATGGCGATTCTTACTTGGATCATTCCAGCAGGTGCCTATGAATATACACCTGATAGTGGCGAACCAATCACAGGAAGCTATCATCAGATTGCTCAAAATCCACAAGGTATTGGTGATATCGTTCTTGCACCAATTCAGGGATTTATTGATGCGATTGAAGTTTCGACATTTATCCTAATGGTTGGCGGATTTCTCGGTATCGTTATGCAAACAGGTGCCATCAATGCTGGAATAGGTAATATCATTCATGCATTCCGAGGTAGAGAAAAACTGATGATTCCGCTGCTTATGATTTTATTCAGTCTTGGTGGTACAAGTTTTGGTATGGCTGAAGAAACGCTTGCTTTCTACCCTATCTTACTACCTGTTTTTATTGCCGCTGGGTACGATTCCATGACAGCGATTGCGGTTGTCTTAGTAGGTGCCGGCATCGGTGTACTCGGTTCTACCGTAAATCCATTTGCTACTGGTATTGCGTCAGGTTTTGTTGGAGTTTCGATTGGTGATGGTATTCTACTGCGTATACTGATCTTAATTGCTATGTTGATCATCTCGATCATTTATACCATGCGTTATGGGGAAAGAGTTCGAAAGGATCCAACAACATCCGTTGTATATCATCAATACGAAGATAATAAGAAGCATTTCACTTTTGATAATGATGGGGATACAAAAGTATTGTTAACTGACAAGCAAAAGGTTTCCTTAACGTTGTTCATCCTCACATTCCTTGTTATGATTTATGCCGT
>JAQXNU010000143.1 GCA_029098165.1 Clostridiales bacterium | reverse complement strand
GCCATGAAACCACTGATAAGAGCCATTCTGGTACAATAAATCGTTGGCGTCATTTAATTGGTGACCGCCTTTGCAAAGGACAGCACAATGATATTCGTCACTGATCTTCTTTGCAGCTTCGATCATATCTTCGGCTGTTTTTACCTTCATCCCAGATATAACTTCTGTTTCTGGAATGTTCGGAGTCAGTACCGTTGCCATTGGAAATAAATATTCTTTTAGAGTATCGATTGCGTCATCGCTGATCAATTTCGCCCCGCTCGTTGCGACCATAACTGGATCCACTACAATATTTACGGCATGATATTTATGTAATTGCTCAGCAATTGTGATGATTAGGTCCCTGGATGAAACCATACCAATTTTCACTGCATCCGGTGTTATATCCTCAAAGATATCCTTTAACTGTTCTGCTAAAAATTCTTTACTTGTATCCATAATCTGAGTAACGCCGGTCGTATTCTGTGCGGTTAATGCGGTAATCGCACTCATCGCGTACACGTGATGAGCTGTCATTGTCTTGATATCTGCTTGAATTCCGGCGCCTCCGCAGGAATCACTTCCTGCGATTGTTAATGCTGTTTTCATCATTATTCTCCTTTTTCATCCACACAATTTATTTTGTATGGGAAATTCGTATTTCGACATAAGGTGGTGCCCCCCAATATGCCTGCTTTTTTGAGTAAACAACCTTATGATTATTCATAAGACTATTCGAATATCGTACATTTGATATTAATACTAGTCGTGAAGCATCGTAAATGTTCGTTCATACAGTTGTTTTGTCGCTTCTTTGATGTTTTTCTGAGCGAAAATGGCACTGATCACTGCCACTCCGCAGATTCCGCTGTGAGATAGCTGAATCACGTTATCTTTCGTGATACCGCCAATTGCGATTACTGGAATCTTCACGGCAGAACATATTGCTTTTAGCGTATTGTAGCTGACCTCTTTTGCATCGGCTTTCGAACCGGTCGGAAACACGGCTCCAACTCCTAAATAATCTGCTCCACGCTTTTCGGCAAGCACTGCTTGTTCCACAGTGGATGCGGAAACACCAAGGATTTTATGCGGTCCAAGTTTCTTACGAACATCCGATGCTTCCATGTCACTCTGTCCGACATGAACACCATCTGCATTCATCGCCAATGCGATGTCAACGTTATCATTTACGACAAATGGTATATGATACTTGGAGCAAAGTACCTGAATCTCGACGGCTTCCTCCATAAATGTCTTCTCATCCAGATTCTTTTCACGTAGCTGGATGAAAGTGGCCCCTCCTTTGATCGCTAGTTCGACCTGATGCTTTAAACTATTCCCATTTAGCCAAGAACGGTCAGTAACCGCATATAGTAGTAAATCATTTTTTGTACAATTCATGTTGTTCCTCTTTTCATATTTCAAACTGAGCTTTTACTTCACAATTTCCTTATCGAATTTCAAATTTTGCCCCATTCGTAAGGCACTTGCTATCCATTTGATCGATGGTATCGATGATCCGATTACGGTAAGTCGAATTACCTTCCTTCGGCTGTAACAGGTCATATGCGATCT
Organism: Clostridiales bacterium; assembly: GCA_029098165.1. Lineage (GTDB taxonomy): Bacteria > Bacillota > Clostridia > Lachnospirales > Lachnospiraceae > Lachnoclostridium. The sequence goes on along the minus strand of JAQXNU010000143.1, from coordinate 17,841 downwards.
CGCCAGCAACTCCCATGGCACAAACTGCGGCAGCAGCAGCTTCCAGTTTGTTTTCTGGATTTGCAACAACATAAGCTGTTAACATGCCTGATAACTGACAGCCAGTTCCTGTAATCCGACTCATTTCCGCACGTCCATTACGAATCACATAACAGCATGTTTCATCTGCTACAAGATCAATAGCTCCAGTAATCGCGATGATACTTTTTGTCTGTTTTGCGAACTCTTTTGCAAATGCAATTGATTTTTCTAGATTCTCTTCGTTTACTGCATCTGCTACATCGGCATCCACACCTTTGGTGCTTCCACTTCCCAACGCCAATGTTTTGATTTCAGAAATATTGCCTCGGATTACCGTAAAATGTACTTCTTCCAACAGTTTTAGAGCCATATCGGTACGAAGGGTACTGGCACCTGCTCCAACGGGATCTAATACTACGACATGACCTAATTCGTTTGCTTTCTTTCCTGCTAACAACATTGATGGAATGGTACGTTTATTTAGTGTGCCGATATTAATGTTTAGGCCATTGCAGATTGTTGTAATTTCTTCGACTTCCTCTTGCTCATCTGCCATGATCGGGCTTGCCCCACACGCTAAGATAATGTTTGCAACATCATTTACAGTGACATAATTCGTGATATTATGTACCAGTGGAGCCTTCTTTCGAACATTTTCTAAACATTCGCCTAACATTCTGTTTCTCCTTTGCAGTGTATTATTAATAACTTAGGGGAAACTAATTTCGTTAAACTATTTATTGCTAATGATGAAATATCAAAGTCCTTGTTGAATTATGCTATGTATATATTGGCTTCTTCTTTTCGTATACTAGTACGCAAAAAAGCTGCAAACATACCTTGGTAAGTATGCTCACAGCATATGCATCTGAGTATTTCCCTACGTAGGCATTATCCTTACAGGTTCTTTGGGTCAAAGCAACACAGCTTACTCTCAGCCCACTTTGCGTGAGCTCCCCAGTTATTAATGTAGAAGATTATATAACTAAAGTTTTAATTTATCAATAGATTCTTTAAAAATATTTTAATTGACTATTTTCATAACTCTATTGCTTTAATATGTTTCAATTAGCTAAAGTTTAACAATATGTATCAATACGCTCTAATTCTACAATACATTTATTACGGTAGTTTAAATCCTCTCGTGTTGTAAATCCATAGGCTTCCCAGAATTGATTTGCCACTTCATTTCTTTTAAAAGCAACCAAAAATACTTTCGTGATTCCTTCTTCTTTCAGTGCATTCATGGCGGAATCCACAAGTGCCTTTGCGATCCCTTTTCGACGATAATTTACATCAACTACGGTATGACTGATCATTCCACGTCTTCCATCATGTCCAGTTAAGATTGCACCGACAATATTGCCGTCATACTCTGCAACGAAACTTGTCGTTGGATTACGTTTTAAATACTTTGCAATTCCTTCTTTGGAATCATCTGTCGTATTTAGTCCAAGCCCTGGTGTACGAAGCCAAAGCTCATACAAACTTTCGTAGTCATCAATTGTCATTAAACGAATTTTCAAACTTGCCACCTCATTCTTAAATATTAGTCTACACCATACGATAATTACAGATTTTATAAATGTATAAATATGTTATATTATGCATATATATTATTATAATTATACAATAATTGCAAGTGATTCTTTGACTGGATTTCGGCATTCTGTTATGTATGCCCATTATGTATATGATTTGTTTTCTTTTATTTCATGAATCGCATAGATTGCAGAAAAGCATAAATCTTTGTATTGTATTGGCAATAATAATAGAATGTACATAATGCTTTATATTACCATATTAGTCTGTAAATCTACTACAAGTTTCTGTATCTTTCTGTCTCTCTTAAGCAGAATAAAAACTAGAGAATCATAAAACAAATGCTTGTTTACTCTTTATTCATTGCGAAAAAAAATGCAGCATCGAATCAATACTGCATTTTTATACATAGTTTTATAGTAGGCTAATATGTTCTAGCCGATTTCTTCTTGTTCTATTCGTTTAGCTAATTTAATAATATTTTCATGTATCTTCTGAATGATAAGAAGGAATTCTTCATCACTCTTGCCAGTAGGATCTTCTAGCTCCCAATTCTCATCAAATTTCATGCCTATATACGGACATCCAACATTACATCCCATAGAAATTGCAAAATCTGGGGTAGGAATATCGGCAAATTTCTTACTATATTGTGTCTGTTCCATATCGATGCCATAGAGTTTCTTCATCAATCGTACGGCATCTCGATTGATCTGAGGCTTTGTTTCTGTTCCAGCAGAATAACTTTCAAATATATCTGCAGCCAAGTGCCTTCCTAACGCTTCTGCAATCTGTGAACGACACGAATTATGCACACAGATAAATGCAACTTTTTTCTTCATGATTCATTCCTTTCGCTTTATCAATCAATCATCAAACTCGGAAGAACAATAAGTCTCAATCTCATGCTCTACACAAAATGCCTGAAAACGTATATCGGCCCCTTTTCCACCGAACATTTCCTTCATCTTCTCTAACACTTCTACTTCCGATTGATTCGGAGCAATGATTTCAACCAGTTCCCTCGTGCTGATAGAATCTAACATTGTTTCATATACATATTCACTACCTTGTGGCAATTGCGGAGTAGGCAGATACTGATCGTATCCGGAAACAATGATTTTCCCAAACTCATAAATAGCAATGATCTCGGTATGAATTTTTTCATCTTTACTTTCAAATAATGTAATTTGCATCTATTCTCTCCCATCTGTCCAAATGCTGTCACAACGTATACTTTACCACATTTTAATAAAGAAAGCTATCGCATTTTGTTCGTTAGACTACTAATCGCTGGATCTTCGATGTAATCGTCACACCAATTCCATATTCGTATCAATCTTCCTGAATCAACACAGCTCGACAAGGTGCTCCATCCGCTCCACCGAGATTGATTGGTGCTGCATTTAACAGGTAATCCCCATCCGGAACATGAGTTAAGACAACTCCTTCTAATAAGACAACCTCTTCTTTTAATAATTCGAGGTGGATTGGCTTTGGAGCGTATAGCGGGCCTACAGTCTGTGACTCATTGCCAATCAGTAAAACATGATACTGATTGAATTGTTTTGCTGCTTCGAGCGTAACTACGACATCTCCTTTTAATAAGACACGAGGCTGAGCTGTCTTCATGATCTCATCCACATCCGATGATGTCAGTTCTCCCTGACAAGATACGACCGTGCATTTACCAATCACACGGGATAAATCCAGACAATCAATCGTTTTACCATCATCATAAAAATGATAAGGCGCATCCACATGCGTTCCATTATGAGCACACATCTTAAGTACCGTTAGATTGCAAACTTCTCCATCTGCAATCTTCATTGTTCGCTCAAAGGTAGGATACTCATCCCCTGGATAAATGTTTGAGTGAAATAATTCTTGTGAAATATCATAAATCTTCATAAATAGTTCCCTTCTTCCAATTTAAATGAAAGCATATCACGAATTACGCTGTAAGTAAAAGGCTAAAATTTTCCCTCTAATCCCTTATTATTTGTCTCCAATTACAGTAATATACACAATTTCCGCTTTGGAACCAGTACGTATTGGATATCCCCATCCTCCGATTCCAGATGTTACAATTGCATGAAATTGATCGATTTTCTTATCTCCATACGTAAATTCATCGATACCTAGGAGCTCTGAGAAAAAACCGACAGGCCAAAGCTGTCCTCCGTGAGTATGTCCAGATAACATCAGATCCACGCCATGTTCTTTTGCTACATCGATTTCCTTTGGTTGATGATCCAACAAAATCCAGAACTTATCTTTTAAAAGTTTTTCCGTCAATTTGCTTATATCAGCCCGTGTAGACTTTCCGGTATATCCAATATCTTCTCGCCCGATCACATAAATACTGTCATTGATTAGTTTGGAACTATCTTCTAAGATCGTGATACCTGCATGGGTAATATATTGTTCCAACTGATATTTCCAAATTGGTGGATTAAGCATGGATACTGCCATATCATGATTTCCATAGACATAGAACGTACCATAAGTGCTCTGAGTACCTCCTAAAATCTGAAATGCTTCTGGAACTTCTTTATTGGTTGTATTTTGATCGACAATATCTCCTACGAGTAAGACTAAATCTACGTTATTATCTGAAATTTGTTTGCAATACTTCTCTAAATTCTCTTTATTAACAATGGTTCCATAATGTAAATCCCCTATGACAGCAATCGATAAGTTTTCTCCCTGTGATAATTTGTCGCTATGTACTTCATACGTTGTTGTCTGAACATTCTTAGCATTTACGTAGCCTACGATTAGATAGATAAACGTTAATACAAAACATAAGATTCCCCCACAATAAAGGCGTTTCCATCCTCGTATTACTTTTTCTTTCTTTATGATTTTTGTAATGATCAAACCAATCACATCCGTTAATAGATACATCTGAAATAAGAAAAAGACGATGACGAACTCTATCGAGAAAATATTGATGGCTCCTAAAATACAAAAAATTGTGAAAACACTAGCCAATACTGTAGGTACCCATCTTCTTATATGAAAGCGGGTAAAGAACGGAAGTTTCCGAAAATGAAGAAATAGATAAACACCGATCAGTAAAACACCCGCCATTGCTATAATAATACCAATTCGTAAATTCATATAATCCTCCAAGTTATGTATTTGCCTTATTATATCACATCTTACTCTTAGAAAACAAAAAAGGTTTCTATTAAATGTTATAAAATGTCAACAAAAGAGATAAGCGTAAGAGACGAGGAATCACATTAGATATGAGGGAATTCAGCCTTTTTTATCTGATCTCCCCATTTCTAATGTGATTCCTGACTCAATTCACGTTTTTTTGCCGTTTTAACAGACCTTAAAACTACCTCTTTATTCTGATTCTTTCTTGTTTTGTTCCTTCCATCGTTTCACATAATTATAGTACGTTGATTTCTTTAATCCTAAGATTCTCATGCAGTCGACTGGACGGATTTCTCCTCGAATCACACGAAGGTATTCATTTGCGAACTTTTCAAAATCTATAGCATGTGGTCGACCATAGTCATCCCACTCGCCTCGTGCTTTTTTGGCTTCAATCCCTTCGCGTTGACGCTTTTCTTTCTTTTCCAACTCGGCTTGAGCCATTGCAGCATAAAGTTCGATTAACATATTATTTACCGCATCCATCAACATTGCAGCCATACTATCTTCCAATGCCGACAAATCCATTAGCGTCGTTGGCAATTCTAAGATCATAACGCGAATGTCACGATCTTTAAAATATCTCAGTTCATTCAAAGTCTCTTTTTTGTTACGCCCAAGACGGTCAAGCTCCGTGATGATCAACGTATCCCCTTTATCGAGTACATCTTCTTTCATTACGATATAACGCTCACGATTAAAGTTTTTACCTGACTGCTGGTCCGTATAGATTCTTCGTAACTCTAAATTATTCTTCTCACAATACTCTGTAATTTCCTTAATTCCTCGGTCTAAATGCTGTTCTGCAGTACTTGTTCTATGATAACCAAAAACTTTCATTTGTATTTCTCCAATATTATTATCTGTACGACAAATCTACCATATCTAAGAGCTTGTTCTTAAAATGGTCATTTCTATATATATGTATTATACAATAATCAGCTGAAAGAAAGCCTTGGTATTTACTGGTGCATACTCTTGCTTCGTATATTACTTTCATATTATTTATATATCTGAGTTTTTAAATAACCATATTTTGTTTTTTTGTTTACATAATGATTTTATATATACATATAGTATAAACAGCATATTATTCCATTTATGGTTACATAAGTTTTTTACATATAGGATAATAGAGCAAACCATGTTTTACCTTAATTGTTTACATAATTTAATTACGTAGTTACTAATCTATACGTCTAATTTATACCATATTTATTTACATAATAATAGTATGACAATATTAACGTCACATGCTATAATATGGTATACATGTTTACATAATATATATATGTCATACTGACTACTCTCCCCTTCTTCTCATCACAAAATCGGAAAAATTATTGCATAATATTCCATTATTGTAGGATTGAGATATAACTCCTAAAATCAAGCAAAATCACCCCAACATGGACACGATATGTATAAATCTCCCATATTTTTTTGCATTCTATTTATCTACCATATTTTGCTATATAAAATCTAAATAGTTCTATATACTATTCTTTTTCTAACAAAGAAGTATATGATAGTCCATAATTGTACCTGTTTTTTCATTGGACGTCCAATAATAGATTTTCTAGATTTTTGCACTATCTTTTTTATCTAATTTCAGCAGTCTATAAAAGTATACTTTGATATACTACAAAATATGGATGGTGTAATATGGTATATTTCAGTTTTCATAAAATTCAGTAAAAAAATCAAAAACGCTCATATAGCCACGAAATTGAAGTCAGGCATATATTTATACCTAAAATGATTTTACGTCGCTATATGAGCGTTTAACGATGTCATTTTTTTGAGTTCTTTAAAAAAATCCACTTATCATCTTATATGGAATATAATAGTAATTGCTTAATGTCGATGATTCGAAATAATTCTTTGCATCTCTAAAAGTTCCTCTTTACTCAGAGGCTGAGCATCAAGATACTCAACTAAAAAAGTATTGAGGGACCCATTATACAATTTATTAAGCAATACTTTTGTTTCTGTTTTCTGAACCGTTCGTTTTGAAATAATAGCACGACATAAGAATCCTGGATCTTCACGAGTAATGGCACCTTTTTCGATCAAACGTTTAATGACCGTATAAGTTGTATTCTTTTCCCATCCAATATACTCTTTGATAATACGTGCGATATCTTTTGCTGCAAGAACTTTGTTCGACCACAGCAACTCCATGATATTCAATTCCCCTTCATGAAATCGAATTTCTCCCATAGCATTCTCCTTTCACTCAGCCGTTGTCATTCTACACGCATAGAAAAGCGGTTAGAGTGTAGTTTAACAAGAAAAGTATGTCGCATTAAATTCCTTGTGTAAATAAATATCGGTTTAGTTAAACCGTATATTTTATTGTGCTTTAGTACGTCTACCAATGTAGACTGGTAACATATACCATCATTCTACACAATTAGAACTTAATTGTCAATATAATTTCCTTAATTAAACAATCGAAGACTTTAATTCATACATAGGTCATAGTAAAAAGCATACTGCTGAACGATACCAGCTACTCCTTTGTAATGCTCAAATGGAAAACCGTCAACATAGTTTTCATTTAAAACATTATTAATATGCGTATCAACAGGAAATGCATCTAAATGATGAAGTCCATAGAGGCAGATGCATTCTGCTACTTTAATACCAACACCATAAAGTTCCATAAGTCGCTCTCTTGCAGCTTTATAGTTAAGTGCTCGAACTTCTTTCAAAGAGAAGCTGCCATTTACGATCATTTGTGACGTCTTTAGAATGTACTTAGCGCGATATCCTAGATTACAACCTTTGAGTTCTTCTTCCGACACGTTAGCTAGTGCTTCTGCAGTTGGGAACGTATAAAAAGTATCTCCATATTCATTTACTTTAGCTTCCCCATAGTTTTCGCAAATCGTCTCAATACATTTCTTAATTCTTGGTATGTTATTTCGTTGAGAGATTAAGAACGAAATGATCATCTCCCATAAATCCTGACCAAGGATACGGATTCCCCAGCCAAATTCCATTGCAGTTTTCATGTAATTATCGGAATCGTTTACAAGATTCGTCACTACATCATAAGAATCAGCCAAGCCAAGATATGTTTTCCACACCTGTTCATATTCTTCTTTGGTACAGGATAACGTAATCGTCTCCCCTTCCTGGTGTACTTCTAGATATTTACCAAAGGCCACAACTTCGTATGCATTTCGATCATTTTTTCTCATACGGAAACACTGGCCAGAGTAACAAATCTTTTCTATATCAAAATTTTCTACCTGAATCTGATACATAACTTCCCCATTTCTTTATAAGCTAATCATTTACAACTAACCTATATTTTATCGTTGACTGATATACTTGTAAATGGAGAAGTTATGGTATGTAAAGGATAATAATGTCAAATTTAAAGCATACAGATTTTATCCATGAAAGTATCCAGTTCTTGCATTTACGACAACATATGGAACTTCGTTATCCTCACTTATAACATAAGCCTGATATAAATTATCTCCCAAGTCTTCGAGTTTCGTTACATCCATACCATAAGTTGCTTTTAAATCTGCCTTGAACATTTCTTGCCAATCATCTGCAATTGGTGCATTGTTTGTGATATATTCAGCAAATCTCTCTACATCATCTTCTACTCCACCATTGGATAAATATTGTCGATATTGGTCATTTAAATCGACTTTGTCTAAGAATGTTTTATTCCAAAGAATCTGATCCGCTGCTGGTTTATCCTCTTGACCACTCATAATAAAAACAACAACCTTATCAGCAATGTCGTTATTTGTATCATCATCGGAATTTGAAGTACCAGTTTTGTCGTCAGAAGCTGGGGTTGTATTTTCTGTCAAATCTTTTATTTCGCTGTCTTCCGATGCTTTATTCGAATCAGACTCTGTAGTTTTTTGCGTAGCATCTTCTGTATTTGAATGCTTAATATCTGGTGCAGTTTCGGTAGGTTGCTGTGTTGTATCTTTTGCAGTCTCAGTTACTTCAGGCGTTGATGTTGTCTGATTAACCACAGGTTTCGTATTTTCTGCTTCCTTAGAGGAACAGGCAGTTAATAGCAATGTGGAACATGCTATTATAACAAGTGTTTTTCTCATTTTAATACTCCTTAAATTATGTAATGTATCATCGTATTTAACCGACTTGCCTATTATATCACATATGTACCATATGAAATCTTACAAAAAATTAAACTTTTCTGAAGATTGTCTATTATTTCAGTTGTTACACAATAATACAGTCGAATCAACTAAAAAAATGGCTAAGAGTTGTTGTAGATTCTTAGCCATCGATCCATGAATTATTTGTTATTCACATTCAGAATGTTCTAAAATTTTCCGATGACTCAGATCTATTCCTAATGCTCCAAGTGGTGCAGTTCCGCCCTGTGCCATTCCAACAAATGTCGTAAATAGGACAATCACAAAAATATCATCACAGGAAACTCCTTCCAGGATCATCTGTGGAATACTTTTGTTCGTTCCATATTTTGATTCAATCAACTGAACCATACGTGGGACAACTACCGCAGGTGAAACTGCTCCTAGTACCGCGCCCATAACTGCAGCTTCCATACTCGTAATACCTAAGATAGATGGAGCAAACAAGATAAATGCAAGAATTTCAAAGGATGCTGGTACAAAAGCCATCATAGCGGCGGATCTTCCTACTTTTTTAAATCTCCTAAGTCTAAAGAAAGACCGGCTTTTAGCAGAATAATGATTAATGCCATCTTTCTTAATTCTGCTGAGATCATTAAGATGGATGGGTCCAGAAAATCCAGAACATATGGTCCTAAAACAATACCTGTAATCAGCATTCCAATGATTCTCGGAAATTTCAGTCGTTGACATATGGCTCCCATAGCTAAGCCAACTAGAAATATAAGCGCAAGTGATGTTAACATATAAACCTCCTTCGTTTAATGTATGGAAACTTGTGTCTTTTGGCTTACGTTTTAGTATTTCCTTAGTAAACACTCCTGTTCCAGGACCATATTCTACTATTGTAGTACATGTTTCAAAATGAATATCCTCAATCATCTTATTAGCTAGTTGCTTACCACTTGGCAAGATTGCACCGATTTTCGTTGGATGCTTTATAAATTGTTTTACATATTCTAACATAATCTTCTCTCCTTTTGTATTTTCTCACAGTTGTCAGCTATTGGTTAGCTTTATTATTAAGTAAGGTAACTATAGCAAAAGGTTCTTGGGAAACCTCTATGAAAAAACTAAAGATTTCTTCAGAATTGATTTTTAGATGGATTATGCTAGGAGTCTTATTTATTAATTTATGTTGTTTTTATCAATGGATTCTCAAAGATCAAGAAGAATACCGCAGCTTATGACAAGGCATCAGCTTGTTGAATCTCTTTTAGACAATGCAACTAGTATTTGATTAGTTAATGGTTGGTACACGGCATATAGAGTTACTAATCCCCACTATGCCCAGCAATCTACCAATAAGCGGAGCACAGAAGAATAAGAACTCTTCTCTATGCCCAATTCAAGGCGATTTCACTTTATTATGTAAACTAAATTGGGCATACAGCTCAAGAATATTAGCTATATGCCCATTATTACAGATATATTAAATTATAAGTACTAACATGAACCAATTTTCAGTCGACTATTGTCAGTAATTGTCGCGCCACGTATTTCAGCATAACACAGTAGCCTCACATATCAAGATAGTACTGCCATCTCACGCATTACTCACAACTAACCCGACCAAACACATTCTAATACCATCCCACTACTTCAAACAAAAGATCGCATAATATGGAATATTCTTCACATGATTCGTAAATTCGAAGTTCTTTGAGGAAACACGAATCGAATATGGAACTTCGTGGGTTGCTTTAAAGATACCAATACTCTTGCCTCGGGAATTCTCCATTGTCTTTGTCTCAATTGGAACAATTCCATCTTTAGTATTAATGATAAAATCTATCTTTGCTAACGAATTGGACTCCCAAAAGTTTGGAGTGTAACCTCGAGCAGTCAGGCTCTGCATCATGTAATTCTCGATGATCGTCTTCTGACGAAGGTTCTCATCCGTGGTCAAGAAATCTTCATTCATATTGATCAAGGTATTTAGTATGCCGACGTCTGGCATAAATAATTTGAATTGTAATGTATCATTTGCAATTTCTTCATTGTTCTTGTCATATGTATTCTTCGTACATTTATATAGATAGGAATTGTCGACAAGATAAGAGATTGCTTCTTTGTAAAGCGTATAAGTTGCACCTTTACGAATAAAGCGATACTGAAATTTCTTGTTTTCTTTCATCAGCTGAGTAGTCATGACATCAAATACTTGAGAAATCTTAAGAGATTCGCTCTCGTTTGTATGCTTCATCGCACGTTCCACTAAATTTCGATATAAATTCAAGTGCACTTCCGAGGTATTCTGATTGCCCTCCATCGAGAGAAAATCATTGACAGCCGCTGGCATACCACCGACTAAGAGATAATCATCGAAGGAATTCAATAGTTCCTTATGAACGATTTCAGGAACTTTACGGCTTGTCTGAAAATGTCCTTTGATGACTTCAGCATACCATTCGTTACCTTCTGCCACCAGATATTCGTCAAATTCCATCGGATACATCTTACACTCGGTAAATAACTCACTTTCATGTTCCACCACTTCACTGGAGATTACGACAATCGGAACATTGCTGCCGGCACGTACAAGATCTTGTAACATTGTGACAGCCTCTGGACAGACACCAATTTCATCTAGGATAAAAAGGAGATTGCCGACGTATTCCGTTGGAATCTGAAAATGAAGGCATAACAACTCGATAATGTTATGATCCTGGTCAACCGAAGTACATTCTTTTTGAATGAGCGAACGGATTGCTGCATTGGTTTCAAAGTTAACATAAAGATTACCTTCATAAAAAGACTTAGCAAAATCAAGGGCTAAGTAGGTTTTACCTACACCCTTGATTCCTGAAATCCATATTGGCTGATTGTTTTTGCTATCTTTCCATGCGATTAATTGGTTGATTGCATTTCTTTTCAATTTAAGCACCTCAATTTATTCATTAGCGTTGTAAAATATTCTGGCAACGGAGCCTCAAATTCAACGTATTCCTTTGTTGACGGGTGAATAAAGCCAAGAACTCTTGCATGAAGGGCTTGACCTTGTAACTTAAATGGATCTTTTGCATAACCATATACATCATCTCCAAGCAATGGATGATGTATGCTGGCCATATGAACACGAATTTGATGCGTTCTACCTGTTTCTAGAGAACACTCAATGTGTGCATATTTCGTACCAAAATTCTCAAGTACCTTATAATGTGTCACCGCTCGCTTGCCATTTTTCTGGTTGATCGACATTTTCTTTCGATCAACTGGATGACGTCCAAGTGGAGCATCTACAGTTCCTTCCGAGTCCTTAAATGCCTGATAACAGATCGCATCGTATTTACGAGTTATGGAATGCACTTTTAACTGATCTGCAATACACTGATGTGCGTTATCATTTTTACATACAACCAAAATACCAGTTGTATTCATGTCGATTCGATGAACAATACCTGGTCGCAAAACACCGTTAATACCTGATAAGCTATCTTTACAGTGATAAAGCAAGCCATTTACCAAAGTACCGGAATAATGCCCTGCAGCAGGATGTACAACCATCCCTTTTCCTTTGTTCACAATAATGATATCGTCATCTTCGTACACAATTTCAAGAGGAATATCTTCCGCTTCAATATTTAAGTCGACTGGTGTCGGCACCGTATAAGTGATACACTCGTCTTTTGACACTTTATAGTTTGGCTTTACCGGTTTTTCACCGACAAGCACAAGACCATCCTTAATTAATTTTTGAAGGTATGATCGTGATAAATCTTCCTCAATCTCCGATAATACACTATCAATACGTAATCCGTCATAGTTCTCTTCTACTACGTATTTTTCTACTCTATCCAAACTATTTCCTCATTTCATTTCTCTTAATCCGCTAATGTTTCCGAATTCGTAGGATTACAGTGGATTTTTCTCGAATAACTTCTTTCCTTAAGAAATCCGAATTTATGCATACATTCGACTCTACTTGTATCTCCAATTGCTTTATGTTTCGAATTCGTTCTTTCTTGATTCTTACTTATCTTTCTTTAGTTTTAAGAAATCAAAATCATTGTCTTTGTATTTAAATAACACGAATGCCACGAAAGCAATCATACCACATACAATATACATATCTGCCACATTGAATACTGGGAAATCGATCAATTCGAAATAAATAAAATCGATTACGAAACCGTGAATGATACGGTCAATCAGATTATTTCCGATTGCTCCAGCGGCAACTACAACACTCAACACACGAAGTGGTGTGTAGTATGTTGTCATTGGCATCTTGATAAAACAATAAATCAAGAAAATCGTCATAAGAATTGATAAACCGATAAGGAAAATTGCCTTACCGCTAAACATTCCCCAAGCAGCTCCATCATTTTCGTGATACACCAAACGGAGTACCTTCGGGATAATAGACTTCGAGTCACCATCCATAAATGCTGCTCTGGCCCAGTATTTCGTTCCCTGGTCGATTCCTAGTAAGAGTATCAACAAAAGTAAGTACTTTATTCTTTTCATGTGACAAATCCTATCCTTCCACATCACTTAAATAATTTATCGCCATTCGAATCTCTTCTTTCGACACGGTTGTATCAACAATAGCAGAACCAATATGCTGTAATAGTATGAATTTAATAGTTCCTGCATCGACTTTCTTATCATTCCCCATAACAGAAATGATCTCGTCTGCGGATAATCCGGAAATCGAAGTTGGTAGATTGAACCTTGCAATCGTTTGCTTGATATCCAAAAATTCATCTTCCGTAATAAGGTTACGTTTCATTGAGATATAAGAAGCTCCAACCATTCCAATTGCAACACATTCTCCATGAAGCAGCTGAAAGCCCATCAATTTTTCTACAGCATGGCCGATACTATGTCCAAAATTTAAGAGAGCACGCTCTCCTTGCTCTTTTGGATCACGTTCGACAACATCACGTTTGATATTACAACTTTTTTGAACTAAAGGAAGAACTGTAGATAGCTCTCTTTTCTTGATTGCTTCACAGTTTTCCTTCATCCAGCTATAGTAAGATTGGTCTTTAATCAGTCCATGTTTGATGATCTCGCCCATACCAGATAAATACTCTCGTTCTGGCAGTGTTTTTATAGTCGAAAGATTCATATAAACGCCAGATGGCATATAGAACGCACCTACCATGTTCTTATAAGCAGCAAAATCTACACCAGTCTTACCACCAATGCTAGAATCCACCATAGCTAATAAAGAGGTTGGTGCCTGAAAGAATCGAATTCCACGAAGATAGGTAGCCGCCGTAAATCCAGTCAAATCTCCAACAACACCACCACCTAAAGCAACTAAGACGTCATTCCGGTCAAAGATATGACGGATTAGAAACTCATAAAGAGCTTGAACGGTAGACAGATTTTTATTCTCCTCACCTGCTGTAAATGTATATACAACAACAGTTTTTGCAATCTTCTGTAATTCCTTTTCTAACGTATGTGCATGTAGCGGTCCCACATTAGAATCCGTAACGATTGCAACTTTTCGATTGGATAAGTTAAACTGAGAAATCTCTGATTCAATAAATTCTGCATTCTGTCCTAATACAATATCATAACAAGGTGAATTATTATAACAAACTGGTATACGTACTGTATCTTGCATAGTTCAATCTCCTTCAAGTTCTTAGTATTAATCATTCGTTTCATTATAGAAAGTGTTACCTCATTTTCTTTTGTTTCATTTATAACGTAATCTCCGACCTGCGTTTAAATTTAATCTTCTTCGTCGTCGAGACTAAAAAACGAAAAATCACTCTTAGCTTTTTTATTCTTTTTATGTTTTTTGCGAGATCTTCTTTCATCTTCGACTTCCTCAACTTCTTCGTCATCGTCATCCTGGTTCTTAGTAGCAGTATCTGTGTAAGAATCCATAAATGAAGTATCAAATTTGACGTCAAATTCATCCTTGCCATACTGCTCTGATTCGCTTGTAGCTGCAGCTTCCTGCTCTGCTTCCTCTGCTTCAAAATCTTCTGGTGCTAAAACTTCTCCCGATGGATCTACGGATTTTGATGAATGATGATGCTTATGTTTAAATTCCTCTTTGGTTACATCATAGTTACTCGTTGGATTATGCATTGCAGCATACTCTTCTGCCTGAGCTTTATCATGATTTTGGACATATGCTTCCTTGTTTTCATTCTCTGATCCTGATGCACTCTCAACTTGATTCGCCTTCTCATCTACTGGAATAAAGGAATCTAAACGAGCTACACTAATATTGAATGGTTCGCTCTGAATTAATTCCATCTGAGCTTCTGCTAGCTTTTTAAATTGAACCTTATATTTTTCATATTGTTGGATCAATGCGATCGTTTGATTATGCACACGTTCTAATTCATTCTTTGCTTCTGCAACGATCATCTGAGAACGAGAACGAGCTTCACGTTCGATTGACTTAGCTTTTTCCTCAGCAGCGATTCTTGTATCTTCAGCAGTTTTTTCCGCTAATACAAGCGCTTTCTGCAATGTTTTCTCGATTGTTTTATAGTACTGAATTCCTTCCGTTAAAACATTGACCTTATCCGTCAATTCCATGTTTTCACGATAAACCTGTTCATAGCTTTTCTGTACTTCACGAAAGAATGCATCTACATCCTTTTTGTCATAACCCAAACCACCAGATTTAAATGTCTTGCTTTGTATTTCAATTGGTGTAATCATTATTTATCCTCCTAAGCGTATATTAATAAATTAGCGTAAATACGTCCCTTTTTCGTCATATTTCCTTGACTTTCAAATCGAAATTTACCAAATCCACGAACTGATACAACATCGCCTTCTTTAATTACATAACTATTGGAAGTTACCAGTCTTGCATTTACGAATACTTTTTCTCCTTCAATCAGTCCAACGATGGAACTTCTCGATGTATGAAATGCAAGTGCGATCATCGCATCTAATCGAAACGAAGATACGCTACCTGTAATCTCTTTAAAATTGATTTTTGTATCCATAGGTTTATCTTTAGCAATTTCGACGATTACATTCGTATGACGAATACGTTCCAGAGAACTTACAATGTATCCGCTAATGATATCATCACAATAACAGTATGCTTCTTTGCCATTTACCTGAATATCACCAATCTTATTCCGATTGGTTCCAACATTCATGATAGCACCAAGACAATCTCGATGGTCCAGTTCTGAAGCAAATTTCTCATTTGTTGGTCGAATATGCAGGCAAGTAATCGGAAAATCTTCTTCTCTTGCCTCCTTAGTGCCTGTAATATCTTTCACGTTCGAATCTAAATCTCCATGAAAACATATGATGACACGTTCTGCCTCTGGATAACCGCCATACAAGGAGTATGGTACGGGAGGCATTTCTTTCTCCATACTATGAAATATACTGATTTCATTGAGATTCAAGAAATCAGTATATGTTCGAATACCCTTATGATAAGCTTTTTTAGCCAGTTCTATGAATCTTCTGACTAACAGTGTTTCAGCTTTTTCTAACTTCATGTTTTAATCCTTATCTACTCGATATATTATCGACAGCACTTTTGTCTATAGTAGCTGCTCAATGTAAGATAACACTAAAACTGCTACAATTGGTGAAAGATCCGTAACCGGCGTATGAAACACGGAATGTCTCATCATCGCCTGAATCGGTGATAAAATCGGTTCTAGTAAAAAAGTCAGTGTCTTTTTCAAAAACCGGATATGAATCATATCCATAAAGATGTAAATCAGTAAGAGTACCTCTAAAATCATGATAAAAATCGACAGTGACTTCAGTATAATTACAGACATCTTAGAATTCCTTGTTCAAAGTAGGGACTTCGAATCCATTCTGTCGAATTAAATCGAGATAATCACCAGAAATATCAACACTATCCGGGGAGATAATAAAGATATAACTTGAAATCTGATGTAATTTACCATTTAAGGAGTAAACAGCACCAGAGATAAAATCCATAACACGCTGTGCGATATCTACATCAAATCCTTCTAAATTAATAACAGCTGCACGACCAGCTAACAACATATCGCAAATATCCTGAGAATCTTCAAAGCTTGTTGGTTTCATAATACAAACTTCTAACCCACGAGCTGCGCTACGTAAAGGTACCACTTTGCTAACAGGTGGTGTAGGCTTGTCCATCTTCTGTCTTCTTGCCTCATTTAAATTGGTTGTTACCACAGGACTAACGTTTGATGATTCTCTGCTTGAACTTGGATAATCATCTGCTGTACTTCTAGATGCAAATGATTTCTTCTCTTGACGTTGCATTTGTTTTTTCTCTAATCTTTCAGCTTTTCTACGCTCTTTTTCCTCTTCTTCACTGACGTAATCATCGTAATCATCGTCATCCTCTTCTGTTATCTTCA
Source organism: Clostridiales bacterium (assembly GCA_029098165.1). Classification (GTDB taxonomy): domain Bacteria; phylum Bacillota; class Clostridia; order Lachnospirales; family Lachnospiraceae; genus Lachnoclostridium. Next base: position 626 of record JAQXNU010000143.1, on the reverse strand, counting down.
TGGAATCTAAAAATGATTTTAATAAATTTGCCATAGCACAATCTCCTATCTATCCTATATTCACGACAAGTAACTTTATATTTACCTGTATTTCTAACAAGTACCTTATTCATTTACCTGCTTATTATAATTGCGCTCACCAAATATGCCAGTTCCCACACGTACCATTGTTGCGCCTTCTTCAATTGCAATTTCATAATCGCCAGTCATGCCCATCGACAAGACTTCCATACTTACATTATCAATGTTTTTCGCATTGATGTCAACATTTAATTGGTGCATTTTTTTAAAATAGGAACGGTTTTCCTCAGCATTTTCCGTAAATGGAGCCACGGTCATAAGTCCCTTGACACGAACATTGCTTAACTTCGAAACTTCTTCTACTAAATTCATGACTTCATCTGTATTTAATCCAAATTTCGTATCTTCCTGAGCAACATTTACTTCAATTAAAATATTGACGATTACATTCTTTTTCTTTGCTTCTACATCGATCTGCTCTGCTAATCGATAAGAATCAACCGAATGAATCAATTCTACCTTATCGACAATGTATTTTACTTTATTTCTTTGTAAATGTCCAATCATATGCCACTTTACGTCATTCGGCATTTGGTCGTATTTGT
>JAQXNU010000142.1 GCA_029098165.1 Clostridiales bacterium | reverse complement strand
GCCTCAGCCTCTGTAATAGCCTTAACAGCCTGTGCTGGGTTTGCTCCAAGAGCGATCTGTGCAACGTATACATATCCGTAGCTCATAGCGATCTCTGAAAGTGACTTCTTGCTTGTCTCTTTACCAGCTGCTGCGAACTGACATACCTCACCGATGTTAGAAGCCTTAGAAGCCTGACCACCAGTGTTAGAGTACATCTCTGTATCGAATACCATTACATTGACATTCTCGCCGGAAGCAAGCACATGATCCAGACCACCGAATCCGATATCGTATGCCCAACCATCACCACCGAAGATCCATACGGACTTCTTAGCAAGGTACTGTTTCTTCTCAAGAACTTCTTTAGAAAGTTCACATCCAGCTGCTGCAGCTTTTTCAAGTTCAACAACTAATGCGTCTGCAAAGTCTGAGTTAGTCTTAGTATCATCTTTCGTTTCTAAGAATTTAGCGATTGCAGCTTTTAATTCTGCTGGAGTATTTTCATCAGCATCGATTTTTTCAAGCTTGTCAATTGCCTGATCACGTAAAGTCTTCTGACCAAGGTACATACCAAAGCCGTGCTCTGCGTTATCCTCGAATAAGGAGTTAGACCAAGCTGGACCTTTCTTAGAATCTTTATTTACTGTATATGGGCTAGTTGCAGCTGGACCACCCCAGATAGAGGAACATCCTGTTGCATTAGAGATATACATGTGTTCACCAAATAACTGAGTAATTAAACGAGCGTAAGATGTTTCAGCACATCCTGCACAAGATCCTGAGAACTCAAGAAGTGGCTGGTTGAACTGAGATCCCTTAACTGTTGTATCAGCTGGCATACCAGGTTTCTTAGATACATTAGCAACTAAGTAATCGAATACTGGCTGCTCTGCACTCTGAGATTCCTGTGGAACCATCTTGATTGCTTTTTCAGGAACCGGACAAACTGTGATACATTCGCCACATCCCATACAATCTAATGGAGATACGCTCATTGTATATTTGTATTCAGAAGCCTTTGGCTTAGTATCAGCAACTTTGATGTTAGCTGGAGCAGCCTTAACTTCATCTTCACTTAACATGAAAGGACGGATTGTTGCATGAGAACATACAAATGCACAGTTGTTACACTGAATACATTTTTCAGCATCCCATTCTGGAACCATAACTGCTGTACCACGTTTCTCGTATGCAGAAGCACCTGTAGGGAACTGACCATCAGCAATATCAGTAAATGCAGAAACAGGAAGGGAATCACCATCCATTAAGGAAATAGGATTCATAAGTTCTTTTACAACCTTAACTGTCTCTGGACGTCCTGTGATTTCAGCTGGAGCTGGATCAGCAGCTGGGTTAGCCCAAGAAGCTGGAACTTCTACTTTATGGATAGCGTCAACACCAGCGTCGATTGCTTTGTAGTTCATCTCAACAACTGCATCACCCTTCTTACCGTAGGACTTCTTAGCAGCAGCTTTCATGAAGTTGATTGCATCTTCGATTGGCATTACGTTTGCTAATTTAAAGAATGCGGACTGAAGAATTGTATTTGTACGTTTACCCATACCAATTTCAATTGCTTTGTCGATCGCATTGATTGTATATAACTGAATGTTGTTATCAGCAATATACTTCTTAGCGGATGCATTTAATTTAGTATCTAATTCAGCGTCATCCCACTGGCAGTTGATCATGAAAGTACCGCCAGGTTTAACGTCCTGAACCATCTTGTATCCTTTTTCAACATAAGATGGGTTATGACATGCAACGAAGTCAGCCTGATTTATGTAATATGGGCTCTTAATTGGCTTGTCACCAAATCTTAAGTGAGAAATTGTGATACCACCAGTCTTCTTAGAATCGTACTGGAAGTATGCCTGGATGTATTTATCTGTGTGGTCACCGATGATCTTAGTAGAGTTCTTGTTAGCACCTACTGTACCATCACCGCCAAGACCCCAGAATTTACATTCTACAGTACCTGGTGCAGATGTAATAGGAGCTGGTTTTACTTCTGGTAAGCTTAAGTTTGTAACATCATCAACGATACCGATTGTGAATCTGGACTTAGGAGCATCCTTCTTTAATTCTGTATAAATAGCGAATACAGATGATGGAGGAGTATCCTTAGAACCAAGACCATAACGTCCACCTGTTAATACAATGTCATTTAATCCTGCTTCACGAAGAGTTGCAGCAACGTCTAAGTATAATGGATCACCTAAAGCACCTGGCTCTTTTGTTCTGTCAAGTACAGCAACTTTCTTAGTTGTCTTAGGAAGAACTTTAAGAAGTGAACTGGATACCCATGGACGATATAAACGAACTTTGATTAAACCAACTTTTTCGCCTGCAGCTGTTAAGTAATCGATAACTTCTTCAGCTACGTCACAGATAGATCCCATTGCGATGATAACACGATCAGCATCAGGAGCACCATAGTAGTTGAATAAATCATAGTTTGTACCAAGTTTTGCATTAACTTTAGCCATGTATTTTTCTACAACAGCTGGTAATGCTTCGTATGTTTTGTTGCATGCTTCACGATGCTGGAAGAAAACGTCACCATTTTCGTGAGAACCACGCATATAAGGATTTGCTGGATTTAAAGCATGTTCACGGAAAGCTTTTACAGCGTCCATGTTGCACATTTCTTTTAAATCTTCATAATCCCATTTTTCAATTTTCTGAATTTCGTGAGATGTACGGAAACCGTCGAAGAAGTTGATGAATGGAACTTTTCCTTCGATTGTTGCAAGATGTGCAACAGGGCTTAAGTCCATTACTTCCTGTGGATTTGTTTCAGCTAACATAGCGAAACCTGTTTGACGACAAGCGTAAACGTCGCTGTGGTCACCGAAGATATTTAAGGACTGAGTTGCTACTGTACGAGCAGATACATCGAATACACAAGGTAATTGCTCAGCAGCAATCTTGTACATATTTGGGATCATTAATAATAGACCCTGAGAAGCAGTAAATGTAGTTGTAATTGCACCTGCAGCAAGAGAACCATGAACTGCACCAGCAGCACCTGCTTCAGACTGCATCTCTGTAACTTTTACCTGGTTACCAAAGATGTTTTCTCTCTTTTCAGCGGACCACTGATCAACATAATCAGCCATTGGACTGGATGGTGTAATTGGATAAATGGCAGCAACATCAGTATACGCATACGCTACGTGTGCAGCTGCGGTATTGCCATCCATTGATTGTTTAGAACGAGACATTCGAATTTCCTCCTTTATTAACTTAAAGGTCATTAAGGCCTATTTACCGACCTATTTTATCATTATTCAACTCATTTGTAAAGGTAATAACTTCATTTAGTGGATAATTAATGTAAAATAAATTGTATTATTTGGTATGATAATTCCCATAAATATACTAGAAAGTCAAATAAATATCGAAACTTGTTTATACAATTTCAATTATTTCGTGTCAGTAAGAATCTGAACCTTTCTACCAATGCTTATAAGAAATTTTGCAAACTGCTCGGAAAATCTGATACTGTATCTCCAATGATAACTGCCGGCTCGCCTGTCTTTCGTAACTGTTTGACTACCTCACTATATTTATTCAACTAACGAATCATTTAGAAAACCATAAAAGACCTTATTAACATCGTCCTACAAAGTTAATAAGGTCTTATTTCTATTCCTTTGGGATATCTATAACAATTCAATCCCCTTCTCTTCAAGTGCCTTGATGTGTTCCTCTTTCCATATGGAAGACTGAACTTCACCAATGTGTGCTTTTCTTAGGAAGAACATACAAATTCGTGACTGTCCGATACCGCCACCGATCGTATATGGCAATTCACGATTTAAGATTGCTTTTTGGAATGGTAATTCCGCTCTTTCTTCACATCCTGCTTTCTTTAACTGTTCTGCCAAGGAAGTTTCATCGACACGGATGCCCATGGAAGATAATTCAAGAGCAATATCAAGAACTGGATAATAAACGATAATATCACCATTTAAGCTCCAGTCATCATAGTCAGGTGCACGACCGTCGTGTGGCTCTCCACCTGCTAACTTATCACCGATCTGCATGATAAAAACTGCACCTTTAATCTTAGCAATCTTATATTCACGATCTTTTGGAGTATCATTTGGATACATATTCTCTAATTCTTGAGTGGTTACAAAAGAAATCTCTTTTGGTAAAATCTTTTCTATGTAGTCATATTTATCTGCAATATAGTGCTCTGTATCACGAAGTGCTTGGTAAACACTGCGTACGACTGACTTTAAAGTTTCTACATTTCTCTCATCATGCAAGATGATTTTTTCCCAATCCCACTGATCAACATAAATGGAATGAATATTATCGGTATCCTCATCACGACGGATGGCACTCATATCTGTATAGAGTCCTTCGCCATAAGAAAATCCATATTTCTTTAAAGCCATACGTTTCCATTTTGCTAAGGAATGTACAATTTCTACCTTAGCCTCATCCTGCTCTTTAATTCCAAACGATACAGGTCGTTCCACTCCGTTCAGGTTATCATTCAATCCACTCTCTGGGCGAACAAATAATGGCGCAGAAACTCGAGTTAAATTCAACTGTTTTGCTAACTGACGCTCAAAATGGTCTTTCACATGTTTGATGGCGCCTTGAGTTGCTTTTACATCTAAGGATGAATGATACCCTTCCGGTAACAGTAATTCTAACATAATTAGGCTCCTCACATTCTTGTATTATTAAAATAATACTTATATTAGTCTTACCATTCATAAATGTCAATAAATTTGATTCTAGAACTAAAAAATATTTATTCCGTTACTAATTCTCGAACTGCTACTTTCTTAATCCTGTGAGAAGCAAAATAAGAGAATACAAAGAAGCAAGCATTCACTAAAACCGTTGGTGCAATGATCGTTACAGGTGTAAGGTCAGCCTTAAAATTGCCTAAGCCACAACTGCTAAGTAGATAGCTCATCATTTTTTCGTTAAATGCAACACTTAATAGCACACCTACCCCACATCCAAGCAAAGAAACAAACAAAAATCGTAACGAAAATGCAAGTCGAAGGCGTATCACTGTAAATCCAATTGCTTTAAAGATTCCAATATCCTGACGTTCTTTTAAGAATGTTTTTTTACAAACCATGCTAACAATAATAAATGTAAATATAATGGAAATCACATAGATAAATATAGTGACTATATTAAGAGTTATTGTGATCAAATCACTTAACTCCTCCGTATTGTCCGATACTTCTGACTTTACAAGGTCACTAAATTGATCATTTAACATAGCTACGACTTCATCTATTTTATCCGGATCTTTGATATTATAGTACCCAGTAACTGGTTGAAAATCTGCAATCCGCCGTACTCCATCCAAAGAGATACCAATACACTTCCCGACATCCACGATAGTAACATAAATACCAGATACAATATACTCTTCTTGTCGATCCAGACAAGCAATGGTTAGAGTATCTCCAACCGTCACATTCAATGTCTTAGATATGAATTCGGTTACTAAGATTTCATTGTCATAAATCGGTTCTCTTCCTTTTCTGATACTCTTAAATTCCTTTGGATCATCATAAATCTGAGTATTGTATTCATTACCATCTACGATCACATAACGATGTACCACATCTAAGGAATAGGTTACCTTTGAGATCTCATTTATCTTTTTCACAATCTCTTCTTTTTGATCATGCGTATAATAATCGGAGTAACTAACTTCGATATCGCTGGTTACACCTCCAAATAACTCATATACTTTATGAACTTCCACACCAGCAGTTAAAAGAGTCATTGCCATCAAAAAATAAGTCAAGATTGAAACTATGAGAATAATACCGATATACTGTTTTTTCGCTGATGTAAACTGACGAAGTGATAATCTTAGAATCATCCATCTTTTCTGAATCTTTATTGTTCCAAAACTATCAAAATAGATTTGCTCCCGTCCACCCGAAATAGCCTTTACAGGAGAAATAGAACCGATCTTTGCAGTTTTTATATAGACAAAGACTGCTCCCATTGCTAATAAAATACAGGTATATAAAAGACTTTTTCCAAAACAGATGGTGTTTCTTGCTAACAATCCTGTAATATCTTGTAAAACTCTTCCTAATACATGAATCATCGGTAAAGATAATAGCATTCCTAAAAGTGTTCCAATCACTTGTGCTATAAAATATTGAAGGACGAGTAAGTGTCTTAGTTCTCCCTTGGAAAATCCCTGAGATTTTAAAACTCCGAAATTAACATAATCCATTTCTATTCCTGTGCTAATACTATGACTCATCACAATGAGCACGATTACAAATAACAATCCAACAAAAATATATAATATATCCCCAAAGGTGGTTGGTAACATCAGCGTATATTCACAAGATTCTTCTCTCGATAATGTTGCATAAGAAAAATCGATCAATCTGCATTCATCATTCAGAGCTTTCTTCAATGCCGTTATATCCATACTTCCTGGTTGTTTTTGAAAGATATGAAGCATATGAAATGGTAAAAGATAAGGAGCTGGATCTTGCTCAATATCATCCGAGATACTACTTAAAGTTTCAAAATCTTCACTAGAGATAAAGGCTTGTTTTACATTAATGACATAAGCTCCAATAAATGGTTCTTCTACAAATCCTTTAATAACAAATTGGCGTTCTCCTTTTTTTGTCTCATAAGTAAAGATATCACCTATATTACAGTGATACATGCCCTTACAGCAGATTGGCAAATAGATTTCACCTGGTTTTATCGGATCTTTTGCTTCTATGAGACGGTCTTGTGAATCATCATATAAGCGATATTTATTAGCATGCTTTTGTGCATCTACTACGTGAAGATAAGCAAACAATGGGGTGTCTTTAATCTTTCCTTTCCGTATCGCTATTGATTGGACATCGATCATTTCACCAACATTTTCATGGCTTAATATCGCTTCCTGCATAGCTCCATTCGCATACTTATCCGAAATAAATGTCACAACATCTCCCGTATGCGCTTCTTGTTGTGCCTCATTTAGTTGAGCATTGAAATTGTCCAAAACACTCGTTACGACGGTTAAGGATAACGTAATGATCAACATGAAAAGTGCAATTCCGATAAATGTACCTTTGCGGTGTTTTAAATTTGCTTTCATTAACGTGATCTTATACATATGCCCACCTACCATTCCATCGAAGATAGCCAAGCACTAATCTGAGTTTCGCGGCTTTTCTCTTCGTCTTTGTTAAAGGATGGCAATGTAAGTTCGCCAATGATCTTACCATCATCTAAGTAGAGAATTCTCGTTGCATAGAGGGCCGTATGCATATCATGAGTTACCATTAAGATACTTTGGCCTTTTGCATTCATATCACTTAAAAGATCTAATACTTCATTAGTATTTTTACGGTTTAGGGCCCCTGTCGGTTCATCGGCAAATAAAAGTTTTGGCTGGTTGATCACAGCTCTTGCAATTGCAGCACGTTGCTGTTCACCACCGGAAACCTGAGAAGGAAGATGGTTTTGGATTTTTGATAATCCCATCTGCTCTAATAGATCATTTGCACGTTCTTTCGTTTCCTTCGCACTTACTTTTTTATTCAGATAACCTGGCACTACAATGTTTTCATAAAGAGTAAGATTGCTCACCAGATGCATCTGTTGAAAAACGAAGCCAAACTCACCATGACGTAAACCTGCTAATTTTTTTTCTGAATAAGTTGCAATATCCTCATCCTTGTAAATGATTTTGCCTGCATTAATCATATCCATACCACTTAATGAGTATAACAAAGTAGACTTTCCCGAACCAGATGCTCCCATGATTACAGTAAAATCTCCTTCATAGATATCTAAATCAACGTGGTTTAAGATATGATTTTGAGTTCCATTATGAGCATAACTTTTACATATCCCCAACGCCTGTAATATCACTTTCTTCATTTTCTTTCTCCCTTTCTCTTTTTGATATCACTAACTTATCATATCAAATATTAAGAAATACTTAAGAGATTGTGTATTGGGAAAAACAGCTTAATTTCTAGGCCATCAGACATGTTATGTAACAGAATCGATGAATTCATCTGTGTCAACAGATAACGAGTGATGTAGAGACCTAAGCCAGAACCTGGTTCATCCCCTTTGTTGTGACCACGGTAAAACTTCTCAAAGATAAAAGGCATATCTTCGTCTGGTATACCAGGACCATAATCACGGATACAGATATTCAGTTCTTCGGAAGTTAGATGGGTTGTGACTAAGATTTTGGTTTTTGCATATTTACGGGCATTGGTGATCAAGTTCTCAATGATTTGGGTGAAACGTTTCGGATCAAGCATCGCTGTTATTGTCTTATCTGACAAAATCAGTCTAATATCATGATTGTCCGCGCTTAAATCGTTAATTGTATTGGATAGCAGTTGCATAATATCGGTTTCTTCTAACGTTACTTGTAATTTATCTAGGTCGGACAGAGAATGTAAAAAGAGATCGTTGGTCAATGCAGCTACCTCATCACATTTCTTCATAATGACTTTGGTAAAACGGGTGCGCTTTTCCACGGAGGTATCCAAATTAGCTTCCAATCCTTCCGCATAAGCACGAATCGATGCAATTGGAGTTTTAATATCATGGGATAACGTTGCTATGACAGTTTTATTATTTTCTATTGCTTCTTTTTCACAAGAACGGGATTTTATGATTTCACAACGCATTTGGTCAAATGCCCAGGTAAAAGCACCAAAATAATTGGAACGTTCATAATCTAAGGGAAGCTCAAAATTTCCGCTAGCAATTTCATTTGCATATGCTTTCATACGATCAAACGGGCGCAAGATGGAATGGTAGATATAATAAAAAATACCATAAAGAAAAAAAATACAGATTACTGTAAATACAAAAATAATTTTTAACGATTCCTTTGATTGTGTCTCTGTGTTCTGATTCCGAAGTGCTTCTTGTAATTGTACGATGTTTTCTTGGACCGATTCATAAGAGACTTTCCCATCGATGGCCTGTTTCGTTAATTGATTGATTTCATTTAAGGCAAGAATCTTTTCTCCGTTGTCAACCTTTCCGTCCGCTTTACTTAACAAGGATACAAATAGAACAGAGATAAGGATCATAACAACTGCAATGCCTGTTGTGATATGTAATAGCCTACGCTTCATCTGGCACCTCCAGCATATATCCCATTCCCCATACCGTCTTAATCCACTTTGGTTTACCCGGGTCCATTTCTAGCTTTTCCCGTAACCATCGAATATGTACGGTCAGAGTGGAGGGCTCTACTTCACTAAAAGTTCCCCAAACTTCATGAAGGAGCTGATCTTTTGCAATCGCTTGATTTTTATGTTCCGCAAGATATGCAATGAGATCAAACTCTCTCAAGGAAAGGGATACTGGCTTTCCTTCCTTTGTAACTGTCCTTGCGGTAAGATTGATCGCAACCCCTCCAAAGGTGACCACTTTTTCATGAGCCGTAAATCCATAAGTTCGACGAATCACTGCATTAATATGGGCAAGAAGTTCCTTCATGGAGTAAGGTTTTGCAAGATAATCATCACCGCCTAAATCTAGGCCGGTGATGCGATCATTTTCACTCGTTCGAGCACTTGCAAAGATGATTGGAACGGTAGATACCTTTCGAATTTCTTTACATACTTCAAACCCTGTCATCTCTGGTAAATTGATATCTAAAAGGATTACATGAAATATTTGATCTGTTAGTTCAAAAAATGCTTGGTCACAAGTGTTCGCGCATGTCACCTCATATCCATAACTAGTCAGCATCTCACTCATAATAAAAGATAAATCCTCATCGTCATCGATGATCAATACTCTCTTCTTATCCATGTAATCCCTCCATCTTCTTCAACCTCTTTAACTCCACAATAATACATAGGATGGCTGTAATCGATGCTAATGCATCCGATAATGCATTACTGATATAAATACCAGTCACCCCATAAGGAGCTAAGATCAATACTGCTGGCACAACAAAGATACCATATCGTAAAAATGATAATACACTACTTCTTCTTGCCATTCCAACGGATTGAAAATACTGAGAACTAACAGTCTGTAGTCCAACCAGTGGCAGCATTCCAAGATAAATTCGAATTCCTTTTGAGGTACTTGTAATCAAAGCTGCCTCATCTGTAAATAATCCGACCAGAAACTGTGGAGCTAGCATAATTACTAAATATAATGCCATCGAGATACAGAATGCATATAATAAGGCAAGTTTTAAGGCTTTTCGAATACGATCATAATGTTTTGCTCCTAGGTTAAATCCACAGATCGTATTATTTCCTTGGACAAGTCCAACGATGACCATATGGTAAAAACTAAAGATACTTGACATGATTGTTACGGAAGCAATATCTAAGTCAGTACCTAGACGAAGCAGGCTATAATTCAGAAACATGTTCACAGCTGTTGCTAATAGTTGAACCAAAAAGGATGGAAGTCCCATCTTAAAACCTGATTTCGTGAGTTCTAAAGCGTTCTTTACTTTTTTTGCTTTTAATTGTATCGGGAAATCACTACGCTTTTTAAATGCCCAAACAACATAAATCGTCAATGTTGTCTGCGAAATCACCGTAGCTAGCGCAGCTCCTGCTATTCCCATACGAAACGCAAAGATAAAGATTGGATCCAGAATCATATTCAATATGGAAGTTGCGATGATAATCGTCATCGAAGTTTTGGCCTGTCCAATGGCACGTAAGGAATTATTCAAACAATATCCTGGGATGCCAGTGATAGAACCAACGATGATGATTCCAATATAAGCTTTGGCATATGGCATTACTGTATCCGGTATGGCAAGTAAATGAAGGATCGGCTCCCGAAATAGCATAAATAAAATAGCAAACGCAATCAGGAATACAATAATGTATTTATACGCTAGATATAAGATTGATTCTGCATCTTCCTTATTTTCTTCTCCTAGTTTTATGGATACTAATGCAGAGGAACCAATTCCAATCAATAAGACAAATGCCATTTGTAATACTTGAATCGGCATTGTTATTCCAACTGCCGTCAGTGCATCCGGACTGATCTTACCAACAAAGATTCGATCCACAATATTAAAAATAGCACTGCTTAGCATACCAAGGATTGCTGGTATGCTAAGTTGCCATAAAAGTCGATTAATATTTTTAGAATCCAGGTTTTGCTTCATGTGCAATCTCCTCATTTCGGAATAACTCTGCGATAATTCGATCATAATCGCTCAACTTATTTGTTCGTTTGATTTTCTTTTCGTACTGCTCATAATTTGTAAATAAAGAACTCATATAATGCCATAATTCTTTCATCTTATGAATTGTATTAATATCACCTGACATTACTTCTTGGTAATCATGATAAATCTGGTCATGAAATTGTTTCAACACTTTTTTATCTAAAGTTTGATAAGCTGCACAATTCATGATTATTCCCTGTGTTTCCCCGTGCAGGGTATCTAACACTAAGTTCGGATTACGAATTAATCCACGCCCTAGCATAACTGCTGGTACTTCTGGAAATCGTTCATGAAACTGATTGCAGTCTTCAACCGTAAATAAATCTCCATTATAGCAAATTGGATTTTTACTTTCCTTTACTGCTTCTTCAAATACCTCAAGATTTGGCTTATTTTTATAAAAATCCGCTCGAATTCTTGGATGAATGGTCAGTTCGTAGACTGGATATTTATTATAAATTGCAAGAATTCGTTTAAACTCCTCTGGACTGTCTTTTCCAATTCTTGTTTTGATGGATAATTTTACATCTAGCTTGGAATAGATCTCATCTAAAAAAACGTCTAAATCATCTGGTTTTGCTAAAAAACCAGAACCTTTAAATTTTGATACGACGGTTCCCGAAGGACATCCAAGATTTAGATTAACTTCTTCATAACCGAATTCCTGGATTTGTTTTACCATCTCAACAAAATGTGTTGCATTATTTGAGATGACCTGTGGGACTAATGGAATTCCCTGATTATGTTCTGGTAACAGGTCATTGATTTCGCGTGTTTTAAATTTTAAATTTTGATTTGTAGCAACAAAAGGAGTGTAATACTTATCAATCCCAGGAAAAAATTTATGGTGTGCGTTACGGTAGATATATCCTGTAACTCCTTCCATTGGTGCAAAATAGTACTTCATATATTCCTCCGAATCTCATTTATCAAACTATTATATCATATCATGCAAGTAGTATGCGGACAATCTCATTCGGGTGAGAAAAAATCTTTGGGTTCTAAATAGAAAGGGGGTTTGCTTAGCAAATAGAAAAATTGCTAAGCAAACCCCCTTGTACTTAAAGGAGCCATCTGAAACTTAGTGCGATAGCCCCATAATGTCATCGTACAGCAGTTTACGAATTCTATATTTCATTTCAATTACGTATGTATGTGTTTATCTAATTCTCATATTATGTACTGCAGTTCTTGCTACTTCTTTTACTTCTTCTAATTTTTCTGTAACGATTAAATGCTGTAAAAATGTTTTAGCATATTCCGTATTACCACTAGCGAATGCAACAATTGCAACTTTTCTGACTTCAGGATTGTCATCTTCAATTAATTTACTTAATAAGTTAACAGAAGTCTCATCTTGTATTTTTCCTAGTGCCTGAATTGCAGCTTTTACAACTGAAAAATCCTTATCATCTAAGTATTTTTCAATCTTGTCAGCTCTCCTTTTTTCTGTTAGTTTTTCAATCTTACTAATGTCTTTTTCTTCGCTCATGATCGCAGCTCCTTCTATTATCTTTTTTAGATTAATAATCTTATCAATGATAATCTTACAAGGTCTTTACTAAATTGTAGCACTTTTTCCTTAAAATAACAAGCAAAATCAGAATAATTATTTAATTTCGTGTAGTTTTTTTCCAGAAACAACAGCAAACTACATATTTTGTAGTATTTTGTCTAATTATGCTCTTTATTGCTATTATTTCACCCATTCCCCCGATGGGTGTACTGTTATTTCTTACAATTCCTTCTCATAAATCCAATCAAGAATACCACCAAATTCAAGTACTTTCGTATATCCCATCTTGACGAGCTTTAACGCTGCATCTCTGCTTCTCACACCACTTCTACAATAGATTAACAGCTTCTGATCTTTATCTGGGAAATATTTTTTCGCTGTTTCTTCATTGATTTCTTCATTCGGAACACAGATTGCTCCGACAATGTGACCTGTTTTATATTCCGTTTGAGTCCTCACGTCTACCACTTGGTAATCGGTTTCTTCATCCATGATCTTTTTTGCCTTTTCCTGTGATATCTCTTCGAATAAAATCATAATGTCCTCTTTTCAGATTATTTGTATTTTTTATACTACCTTTTTATTATTTTCCATTTTTGTACATTTAAACAAACACTGTACAAGAAACTTAAGAAACAAGCTCTGTGAACTATCCTTTATCATATAAGAAAAGGAGCCATGAAAAATGATTTATGTTGCCTTCAACCATTTTTCACAGCCCCTAAAACACTTATATTTGAATTGGTAATGCTCCTAAGACTACATTTTCCCAGGCAGTTGCTCTAACCTGATCTAAGATTACTATTTTCCCGTGATCTTCTTCTCTACGAATCAATCGACCACAACCCTGTTTTAATTTTAAGCCCATCTCTGGATAATCAACTGCAACTAATGGATCCAATCCTTGCTCTTTGGCATCGTTACGTTGTGCTTCTACCAATGGATCTAGGGATGGGAATGGAAGTTCCCAAATTACTACTAGATTCAACGCGTCTCCAGGAATATCAATTCCTTCCCAATAGTTCGCACCAATTAATACGGTCGTTTCCTCGTCTCGAAATCTTCGTGCAAGATAACCTCGATCGCCTTGATCTTCATACATAACCTCAAATTCGAAGGTCTGCTGCTCCAACGCCTTTCTAATCTTTCTTACTTCAGACAAGGAATTGGTCAATACAAGTGCACGTCCACCATTCTCATTTAAAAGTTTTATGAGTAGACATATCTTATCTTCAAAGAGATTGTCCTCTTTGTTAGAAAGTTCAGGAATACTAATAACAACCTGTTCTTCTAGATTGAAAGGACTCCCAATCATTGATTTCGATGGATTCTTAACACCGATCATACGGTTAAAATAATCAAAATTACCTTTGTTACTTAAAGTGGCAGATGTAAATATCACCGGAAGTCTCTTCGAATATAAATGTTGATTCAACATCTCATCAATATTTCTTGGAACAACCCAAAAACTCTGATCATGTGCATCCACCCAAGGAATCATCTCTACCCCTTTACAGAATTGGTTGAGGGCGATCATTGCTTTTTCTACAATTCCTTCATATGCCTGCATCAAGCTTGTTGGAATCGATCCAATGTATAGTTCCTGTTCGATCTGCATCTCAAGCAATATAACATCCAACGCCTTTTGGAAGTCTTTTGCTTTCTTTCTTAGCGGTTCGCTTTGCTTGATCATGAAACGGTCCGATGCAAGATCTTC
>JAQXNU010000141.1 GCA_029098165.1 Clostridiales bacterium | reverse complement strand
GAATCAGATAAGAATTTGGCTGCCTTTCCCTTGCGGCCGGACAAAGCCAAATTCTTATCTGATTCCCCGCCTCTGTCTTTGTTAGTTGTCTTTTGCAGTTTTTTTCACAGTCCTACATTTTTCAATGTTCTTTATTTATTTTATATATGAATAAAACCCCGATATCAAAATGATATCGGGGTTTTTGCACATATTATTTAAACTTGCGTTTACGAGCAGCTTCAGACTTTTTCTTACGCTTTACGCTTGGTTTCTCGTAATGTTCTCTTTTACGAATCTCCTGCTGGATTCCGGCCTTCGCGCAATTTCTTTTGAATCTGCGGAGAGCGCTGTCTAAGGATTCGTTCTCTTTTACGATTACATTTGACATAGACTCACACCTAACCTCCCTCCAGTTGTGAATTGTGCTCTTACAACTGTTTGGGTATTTTTTGAATAGCACTAAAAAGATTATACAGATAGAAAGAAGAAATGTCAAGACCTTTTTAGCACTTCTTCAAAAAAACTCAAAACATTTTTGGAATCTACGAAAAGCTACTTAATTTGACCTTCAATTACAGAAACTGTCTTTGCAATTGCTTCGTCGATTCCTGCTGGGTTTTTACCACCCGCCTGAGCCATGTTTGGACGTCCACCGCCGCCACCACCAACGATAGCTGCAACTTCTTTGATTAAGTTACCTGCGTGAGCACCCTTAGCCATAGCGCCTTCTGTTGCCATAGCAATCAAGTTAACCTTGCCATCTTTAGCAGATACTAATAAGATAACGCCTTCACCTAGTTTCTCTTTTAAGGAGTCCCCAAGATTTCTTAATCCGTTCATATCAACATCAGGAACTTTTGTTGCAAGAACTTTAACGCCCTTAACTTCTACAATCTGGCTCATTACATCACCTAAAGAGTTGTTAGCGATCTTAGCCTTTAATTTTTCATTTTCAGACTGAGCTGCTTTTAATTCTTCATGTAATGATTCTATCTTCTTAACAAGGCCAGCAACATCTGTCTTAGCAGCTTTGGCAGCATTGTGAAGTTCTTCTTCGATACTCTTATAGTATTCAAATACAGCATTTCCTGTGATGGCTTCAATACGACGAACACCTGCTGCAATACCTGTTTCAGATAAGATCTTAAATACAGAGATTACACCTGTATTCGCAACGTGTGTACCACCACATAATTCCTTACTGAAATCACCCATGCTGACAACACGTACGCTTTCGCCATATTTTTCACCGAATAATGCCATTGCGCCACTCTTCTTAGCATCTTCGATGCTCATAACATCTGTTACAACAGGAAGATTAGCTGCGATTTCTTCATTTACCATTGCTTCTACTTTTGCAATCTCTTCTTTTGTTAAAGCAGAGAAGTGAGTAAAGTCGAAACGTAAATGATCCGCAGTTACTAAAGAACCAGCCTGTTCTACATGAGAACCTAATACATTACGTAATGCTTTCTGAAGTAAGTGAGTTGCACTATGGTTCTTAGCAGTGTTTGCTCTCTTAACCTCATCAATCGTTAAAGTAACTGTATCGCCAAGTTTGAAACTTCCTTCTACAACAGTTCCAACATGACCTACTTTGCCACCTTTTAACTTAATTGTATCTTCTACTACGAATTTAGCACCATCTTTGGTGATGATACCTGTATCTGCAGACTGACCACCCATTGTAGCATAGAATGGAGTCTCATCAACGATAATTGTTGCAGTCTGGCCACCAACGATCTCATCAGTAAGCTCAGTCTCTGTTGTTAATACGGTAATCTTAGAAGTATGGCTTGCTCTGTCATATCCTACAAACTTGGAAGTGATTGCTGCATCAATTTCATCGTATACAGAAGCATCTGCCCCCATGTAGTTTGTAACTGCACGTGCACTACGAGCAGTTTCTCTTTGAACCTGCATTGCCTTCTTAAATCCTTCTTCATCGATTGTAAAACCTTTTTCTTCTAAAATTTCTTTTGTTAAATCGATTGGGAATCCGTAAGTATCATATAATTTGAAAGCATCTTCACCGCTAAGAGTCTTCTTATTAGCTTTTACTAATGCTTCTTCCATGTCTGCTAAAATGCTAAGTCCCTGGTCGATTGTCTTATTGAATTTTTCTTCTTCAATCGTTAATACTTTCAAGATATAATCTTTTTTCTCCTGTAATTCTGGATATCCATCTTTGGATTCATTGATTACAGTTTTTGATAACTCTGCTAAGAATTTACCCTGAATGCCTAATAATCTTCCATGACGAGCTGCCCTTCTTAATAATCTACGAAGAACGTAACCTCTGCCTTCATTAGAAGGAATGATACCATCAGAAGTCATAAATGTTACGGAACGAATATGGTCTGTGATCAGACGAATGGACATATCCGCTTTAGGATCTTCTTTATAAGTCACATGCGCTACTTCACATACTTTGTCACGAATTGCTTTTACAGTATCTACATCGAATAAAGAGTCAACATCCTGAACTACAACAGCAAGACGTTCAAGCCCCATACCTGTATCAATATTTTTGTGTTCAAGCTCAGTATAGTTACCTTCACCATCACCGTTAAACTGTGTAAATACGTTGTTCCAGATTTCCATGTAACGGTCACATTCACAACCTACTGTACAACCCGGTTTGCCACAACCATATTTTTCTCCACGGTCATAATAGATTTCAGAACAAGGACCGCAAGGGCCTGCACCATGTTCCCAGAAGTTATCTTCTTTACCAAAACGAAAGATTCGATCTGCTGCAACACCAATTTCTTTGTTCCAGATTTCAAATGCTTCTTCATCATCTAAGTAGATGGATGGGTAAAGACGATTTTCATCCAATCCAATAACCTTTGTTAAGAACTCCCAAGACCATGCAATTGCTTCATGCTTAAAGTAATCTCCGAAAGAAAAGTTACCAAGCATTTCAAAAAATGTACCGTGTCTTGCTGTCTTTCCTATATTCTCAATATCACCAGTACGGATACACTTCTGGCAAGTTGTAACACGCTTTCTAGGTGGAATCTCCTGACCTGTAAAGTAAGGCTTAAGTGGTGCCATACCTGAGTTGATCAATAACAAGCTCTTATCCCCGTGTGGTACCAATGAAAAACTATTCATCTTAAGATGTCCTTTGCTCTCGAAGAACTCTAAAAACATCTTTCTCAATTCATTAACGCCGTAAGCTTTCACTATTCATCCTCCTACTTGTAGCTTATAATAATCTTTATATTTCACTGTAATTCCTATCAGTTTTACCATTCTAAATCATTCCCTTAGAATGCGGATAACATACGAACTTACAGTAACTTACACTAAAAATTTATTATAAGGATTTCCGGCGCATTTGTCAACTATAAGCGAACCCTAACGATTACATTCCAAAGCGTAATTTCTCTTTCCACAAGCTCACATATTCTTTTCTTTCTCCATCGTCAAGCTGCGTATATGTATCGTAGGTAATATCGCACTGCTTCAACTCCTGATCACAGTGTAAACATATAGCATTCGGTTTCTTAGATACCATTCTGATGTTATAACATCTTGGACAAATATAAATTTTCAGCATGGCTTTTCTCCTTTCCTTCTCACAAACACAAGTA
>JAQXNU010000140.1 GCA_029098165.1 Clostridiales bacterium | reverse complement strand
CTGGTGGTGCAGCTGCAAGACCTTTCGAAACTCATTACAATGCATTAGATGAAGATGTTAAATTACGTATTTCCTTAGAGTTATACTTAAAGAGATTAATCGTTGGTGGTATGGAACGAGTTTATGAAATTGGACGAGTATTCCGTAACGAAGGTCTTGATACTAGACATAATCCAGAATTTACATTAATGGAATTATATCAGGCATATACTGATTACATCGGTATGATGGATTTAACAGAAGATATGTTCCGTCACCTTGCACAGGAAGTTTGCGGCACAACTAAGATTATTTATGGTGATGTTGAAATTGACCTTGGTAAGCCATTTGCAAGATTAACTATGATCGATGCTGTTAAGCAGTACGCTGGTGTTGACTTCTCTACAATCGAGACAACAGAAGAAGCTAAAAAGATTGCTGACGAAAAAGGTGTTCATTATGAAGCACGTCACAAACGTGGAGATATCTTAAACTTATTCTTCGAGGAATTCGTAGAAGAAAACTTAATTCAGCCTACATTCATCATGGATCATCCAGTTGAAATTTCTCCACTTACTAAGAGAAAACCAGAAAATCCAGATTATGTAGAACGTTTCGAGTTATTTATTACAGCTCGTGAAATGTGTAATGCATACTCCGAGTTAAACGATCCAATCGATCAGAGAGAACGTTTCAAAGCTCAGGAAGAAGCTTTTGCAGCTGGTGATGATGAAGCTAACCATACAGATGAAGATTTCTTAAATGCACTTGAAATCGGTATGCCACCTACAGGCGGTATTGGTTATGGTATCGATCGTTTAGTTATGTTATTAACAAATCAGCCAGCAATCCGTGACGTTTTATTATTCCCGACGATGAAATCATTAGACAAATAATCTAGTATTTACACAGACCTGAGGGCTTAGAATAAGTGTTAGAGTCACTTTTTAAAAGTAATTTTGAAAGGTGGCTCTTTTTTGTATTTGATAGAAAAGATTGCCAAGGCTAGGGCAAAGCGATTATAATTTATAGAAAGAGTTTCATGATTAAAAGTGCTAAGAAGTTTGTAAATGAAGATTTTGACGAAAAAGTGAAAGTTTCAGATGTTTATCTCAAATTTGTATGTATAAGGAGAAAAATAGATGAGCTCATTATTAAAATCAACCTTAAATACACGTGCATTGCCTATTGGTGGTATGCGATACATAAGGAGCGATGTTCCTCTTGGTTTAACAGCGGAAGAGATTCAATGGTTATTGGATCATAATATCACGACTCTTGTGGATTTGCGCTCGGTACAGGAGTTGGAACGTATGCCATGTCCATTACAAAAAGTGGCGGGATTTACATATTATCATCTCCCGGTGACTGGTGGTGGAGATACTCCAAAGTCAAGAGATCATCTTCATGAAATATATCGAGGAATGGTAGATGAACAAATGGATACGGTTCTTGATACAATAATAAATGCAACGTCAAATGTAATGTATTTTTGTACTGCAGGAAAGGATCGAACTGGGGTAGTATCCGCATTGCTTTTAAGGCGATTGGGAGCCTCAGAGGATGTCATTGTAGAAGATTACATGAAGTCCAAGAATAATTTAATGGACATGCTTTCTACATACGTTGAAAATCATCCAGAAGTAGACATTGATATTATTATTCCGCAGGAAGAGAACATAAGGAAGGTTTTGTCACAGGTATCAATCAAGAATTAAAGTTGCAAAAGGGCTGTTAGTATTATATAGAAAAAAATGTAGTTAAGCTTCCAAAAATACAGAGAGAAGATAGTATACGGAAAGGAGAGGTATATGGGTACTATGGTTATTCCTTATCTTAGTTTTTATGGTGATTGTAAACAGGCTATTGAGATATATACGAAAGCTTTTGGAGGGCAGATCAACTATGTTTCCTATTGGGGGGAAGTGAACTGTAACGATTCTAAACAGTGGGGAAAGGTGATGCATGTTGAGTTTACAATTGGGGATACAGCAATGAGTGGTGGAGATCAGTTGACGCCGATTTCGATAAATGAAGCTGTAAAACTAATGGTTCATATGTCTAGTAAAGAAGAAGCTCTTAAGAGTATTGAAATACTTTCTGATGGCGGAAAACTGGTTTCTCCACTAATGCCTCATCCTAAGCCGGATGATGGAGGAACGGGGGCGTTAGTGAAAGATGCTTTTGGCTATACATGGATTATTACTTGTCCCAATCCTGACAAAGAATAAAAGAGGACATAGAGTATGGCGAAAAATGATAATCCACATGCAGTCAGACTTTATGAGAGCTTAGTAAAGCATGGAGAAGATAGGATTGCAGAAATAATTGCAAAACAGTATCCACTTTCAAAATCTGCGACAGCAGAGAAGAAATTTACTTGGGCTAAGAGCATCTGCGAATACATAAATGATAAATATGATGAAGAAACAGTGTCACGGATCAGAATGGATTGCGCATGTGGTCCGGAACTTGGTAAGGGGAAAAAATTGAAAGACATATACGAGAAGGAAGCGGACCCGTTTACATTTATTCAGAAAGTGAATGATTTAAAACAAGGATTTACGCTTCAATTTGATGGAGAGAACTACTTTTTGATCTATCCGCAGTGCTATTGTTCCTGTGTTAAGAGAGTAGATGCGACATTACCCAAAGCTTGGTGTGATTGTACTTTGGGATATACCAAAAAGATGTTCTCATACATATTTAGCTGCGAAGTCCAGGTGGAATTAATGAGCAGTGTAAAAATGGGTGACAGTATTTGCCGAATAAAAATAGCACAGAGTTAAGAAAAGGAAACTTATGAAACCATTAAAGAACGAATTAAGAGATGAATTAGCAAATCGATTTGGACTTAAGACGTCAGAACTTAATTTTCTTGCAGGAGGCAGGGAAGACAGCGACGGAATTGTCTTCACCACTGAAAAGGCCGGTAAAAAACTGGTACTGAAGATATCTCAGGCCTCCGACGAAGAACATGTAAAGAACATTTTAAAATTTGCACACTACTTAGGAAGTTATGGGATTCGTATTAGTAGTCCAATTAAAGATGAAAAAGGAAATATATATGAAGTTGCACATGACGGCGACACTTTATTCATAGCTACGCTGATGGAATTCATAGAGGGTACAGGTCCTGATGTAAATGAGCTTCAGAATAACGCAAAGCTTGTTTATGAATGGGGAAAACTTACTGGTAAGATGCACAAGGCTGCAAAAGAATATCCTATTTGGAAAAATGTATGTGAGAGTGATGAACGATTCGGCTTTGAAGCTGAAATTGATTCCTTCATAAAAATGTCACCAAATGATTTCATTAAGGGGAAGTGGCAGGAAATAAAGGAAAAGCTTAAAGCATTGCCAATCAATAGAGATAGTTACGGATTGATTCATAATGATAATCATCAGATGAATATTATTGCGTCGAATCATGATATAGCGGTCATAGATTTTGATTGTGCAGAATGCCATTTCTTTGTGAACGATATTCTTTTGCCTGTACAGGGACTTTTATTCGATGTGACTGGTGGAATGTTGAATCCTATTTCAAAACCGGATGTACTAAAAGAGTTTTACAAGCATTTTTTAGAAGGATACCGAACGGAGTATGAGCTGGATAAGTTTTGGCTTGAGCAGCTGGGAGTATTTCTCGAATACCGTAGATTACTTCTATATACGGTACTGCAAGGATGGCTGTCAAATGATAAAGGTGCAAATGAGGCTTTCCTTCATATGATAAAAAATCCATGCGAGTTAAAGGTTGAGTAAATATGATTACGATTGAATTACTAACAGAGAGAAATTTCAATCTCAATTCATTAGATGAGTATGAGAGAAGGCATGAAGTAACAAAAGTATACAGAAAACAGAATTCTGAATATGTTCTTGTCGAAAGACCATACATTGAGGACTGGTCGATCGATGAAAGGAGACAGATAGCTACGAAAATGAGCAGCGATGATTATGTCTCATATATTGCCTTAGAGAATAAAAAGGTCGCTGGTTTTATAGCATTGAAGAAAAGTCTTATTGATAACTATATGATTTTGGATGAAATGCATGTGGGTTCCCATTACCGAGGACAAGGGTTAGGAAGAAAACTCTTTGCACTTGGCATTGAGGAGGCGAAGAGAGCAGGGGCAGAGGCGTTGTATATTTCGGCTTGTTCCTCTGAGGAAACTATCGCATTTTACAAAGCGATGGGAGCAATACTAACCAGTAACCCAATCAAAGAGATGGCAGAGAAAGAGCCGTATGACCTTCAAATGGTATGTGAAGTATAAATTGAGAAAAGAAATGAGAGGAAGATATTAAAATTCTGATGAGGTGAAATCGATGAATAGTGGTATTTTGCTAATGCAGGCACATCACTCTTTTGTAGATGGTTTACATATCGGACAGTTTGTAGATGAACTGCAAAACTATTTAAATCAACAGAAATGACAACAATGGGAAGGACGGAAGGAATGGAAAAGATTAATTTTGATGGTTGGGATAGAAGTAGCACATTTCATCATTTTTTTAACGTAGCCCAAAGTACTTATAGTATCACAGTAAAAATAGATGTGACAAAAGTGATTGATTTTGCTAAAAAGCATCAAATGAGTTTTTACATCGTTATGACTTGAATTGTTTCTAAGGCAATCAATGAGCATAATCAATTTAAAATGGGTTTTGATCAGGATAGTAATCTAGGTTATTACGATATTGTTCATCCACAGTTTCCTGTTATGGATAGAAATTATAACGTTGTTAGCTTAACTACGGTTTATGATGATTCATTAGAGAAATTCATGAGGATATGAAAACAATTATGGAGGAATATGAACAAAATGGCTCTGTTCCAGAAGAGAGGGAAAACATCATTATGATTTCTACTCTACCATGGCTTGCTTATGAGAGTTTTTCTGTGAATAATGAAAGTGGATATCACTTTTTATTTCCTATGGTTACCTGGGGAAAATATGAGTATGTAGATGAAGTGGCAAAAATGCCGTTAACGCTTCAAATAAGTCATGCAGTGGCAGATGGGTATCATTGTCATCTGTTTTTTGAAAGTGTTAGTAAAATAATTGATATGTTAGATAAGTAAGGGATTGATTGAAATAAGGAGATAAGATGAAAACAGCTATTTTTTATTTTTCTGGAACAGGTAATAATTTATATGTCGGGAGAAAAATTGCAGAAGGATTAGGCGGTGCAAAGGTTTATCCATTCAAAGAAATCTTGAAGGGAGAAATTACGATACAGACGTTTGACCGAATCCTCTTTTGTGTACCGTCATATTATTCACATGTCCCTAATTTCGTTCAAAAAATAATTCAAACGATAGAATTTGAGCGTACACAGAAAATATATTCGATTGTAGTTTGTGGTGGTAATAGGGGACATGCCATTGAGGATTTGCGAGATGTAATTTCAAAGTCCAATGGATGCGTTTGCGGTGAATACATGGTTATGTTACCCGGAAATTATATTTTGTCTTATGGTGGTTTACCGAGAATTGTGGTTCAAGTGGAAAGATTCTTTGCTGATAAAAAGATTAAGAGGATTGTAAAAGCGATTGTACATAATAACGCTAGAATGTTAAATAGGCCGGGACTCTTTTATCGGAAAAGCGATGAGCCAAGGTTAAAAAAGGCGATAAGCGAATTTGCAACCATAGGGGCTCACTTCACTGTTTCTAATGAGTGTGTGGGATGTGGAACGTGTGTGAATGTTTGTCCTGTGAATAATATTGCTATGAGCAATCGGAAACCAACCTTCGGACAAGAATGTCAACAATGCATGGCATGTATTCAATGGTGTCCGGCCCGAGCAATAGATTATGAGGGAAAAGCTTCTGCTAGAAAAAGATATCATCATCCAGAAATAACAGTAAAGGATATAAGGAAGGAAAAATTATGATACAATCGATTGTTCATATTGCTATCTTGTGAAAGATTATGACGAAGCAATTGAGTTTTATACAAAAAAGTTACACTTTACATTAATTGAAGATACCTATCAGCCAGAGCAGGATAAAAGATGGGTGGTGGTAGCGCCGCCAGGCTCGAATGGCACAACCATTCTATTGGCTAGAGCATCTAAACCGATTCAAGAGCCATTTATCGGAAATCAAGCAGGCGGAAGGGTCTTTCTTTTCTTGGGAACCGATGATTTTTGGAGAGATTATAATGAAATGAAAGAAAAGGGAATAGAATTTGTAAGGGATCCCAAAGAAGCCGATTACGGTATAGTAACAGTATTCAAAGATTTATACGGCAATCTGTGGGACTTAGTTCAGTTTAATGAAGATCATCCAATGTATAAAAGAGTTCAATAGATACTAGCTTTATTTCTATGCATAAGAATATCAAAAAATATTTATATATTTTTTGATATTCTAAACTCATTGGATGTAACAGTTGACTTTCTTGTTGGATAAGAGTAATGTTCTATTTAACAAAAGTTTCTCTATAAAAAATGCCTAAAATCGTGTGCAAAGCGCAAGTATAAAGGTGGTTGGCATGTATATTTATCTTGATAAATAATGAAAGCTCATGTAAAATTTTTTATAATCAAAATTTTACCCGTAATTTTCGTCTGTTTTAATTCTTAATTTCTTAAAAACTCATGTAAAAATTCTAAAATATCTTTTTTTACCCGTATTCTTAATTCAGATTGCATTCATTTTACTTAGCTTGGCTATTATTTTTAGTGTAAAAAAATCGGATTTAAAAATATTACTTTACTATTTACGACCAATCCTTATAATTTAGCTTTATTTCTTCATGTAAAAATGGAGAAAATTCTATTATTACCCGTAATGAGAAATCTGGAAGACAAGTATCTAAGAAAGCACGATCAAAAAATTGGAAGACTAGATTAGATCAGTATCTAGGAAGGTACGATAAGAATCCTAATAAAAAAATGATAGAAAGGAAAAGATATGGATCAACTACAGCTTCTACTAAAAAAGAGAATTGATGAATTAAAAACTATTATTGAGAAAGCAGAAACTTGTATAGCAAAGTCACCAGATGGGTCATTACATATCGTAAAAAATCAAAATACGGATCTATATTATCTTAGAACAGAGGCAAAAGATACGCATGGTAAATACATTCGAAAATCTCAAACTAAATTAATAGGGCAGCTCGCACAAAAAGATTATGCGAAAAAAGTGTACTCAAAGGCTAAGATACAACAATTACAATTAGAAAAATGTTTGGACAAGTATCATCCAGATGAACTATACAGTGTATATGACAGGCTTTCTGAATCAAAGAGAAGTCTAGTAAAACCATATATTCTATCAGAAGAAGCTTTTATTAAACAGTGGAAAGAGAGAAAGCTGGAATTGAAAACGATGTATGGAAAGGATGACCTGGCAATGATTCCAGAGGAAGATTCAATTATAACGGAACAAGGAGAGAAAGTAAGATCAAAGTCAGAGAAAATCTTAGCTGACAAGCTTTATCTGATGAAGATTCCATATGTATATGAGTGTCCATTGAATATGATAGGTTATGGATATATAAAACCCGATTTTACAGTATTAAATAGTAGAACGAAGCGAGAATTTGTATGGGAACATCTGGGCTTGATGGATGATAGGGAGTACTGTGAAAAGGCAATTAAAAAGATTGAACTGTATCAGAAAAATGGAATCTATCCTGGACGAGGGCTGATTCTTACGTATGAGACCACGACTCATCCATTGAGTAGTAAAGTTATTGAAGGCTTGATCGAGGAATTCTTAAGATAATAGATGAACATTGCATGTAGAAACGATTGGTATTATAATTCATTCTATCAGAGGACTTTCTTGTTATATGTTCGGATGGGATTATGATTGGATGGAATATTGTAATCCGTTAGGAAAGGCCGGAAATGGAGAGGATAATAATGCAGAAAAATCTAATCCTTGATTTTACGGGAGTATATGCGGATGCGTTGAATGTCTCTGAAGAAATAACTTATATTGATTGCATGGATATACCGGAAACGGATATGTACTGTTCTAAGTCAGCAGAACAGGAGATTAAAAGAAGAATTCAAGAGTATGGGGCATCTGGAATTCATTTTTTAGATTCAGGAAACTATCACTATGTGACGAAATTTTTTACCGATGAGATTAAAACGAGATTTTCTTTAATCTTGTTTGATTTTCATGACGATATGCAGCAGTCTATGATTCATGATCTGACGAGCTGTGGAAGCTGGGCAAGAGATATCCTTTTACATAATACCTATTTGGAACAGTTGGTGATCATTGGTCCGGA
>JAQXNU010000139.1 GCA_029098165.1 Clostridiales bacterium | reverse complement strand
GCCTTTCAGAAATAGTCAATAAGGAGAAATTCATGACAATTAACGATGTTAAACATGCAAAGCTCGTTCAGTGGGTAAATGAGATCGCAGCTCTTACAACCCCAGATGCAATCGTACTTGCAGATGGTTCTGCAGCTCAGTATGATGAGCTTGTCAACGAATGTGTAGAAAAAGGCCTCTGCGTACGCCTTAATGAAGAGAAGAAGCCACACAGCGTTCTTTTCAATTCAGACCCTTCTGATGTAGCACGTGTTGAGAAGAGAACATTTATCGCAGCTAAGACAAAGGAAGAAGCTGGTCCTACTAACAACTGGATCGATCCTGTTGAACTTAAGAAAACACTCACAGGTCTCTACAGTGGTTGTATGAAGGGTAGAACAATGTATGTTATCCCATTCAGCATGGGTCCTCTTGGTTCACCAATTTCAAAGCTCGGTGTTGAGATTACAGATAGCCCATACGTTGTTATCAACATGATGATTATGACACGTGTAGGTGTTAAGGTTCTTGATTTACTCGGAACAGATGGATATTTCGTACCATGTCTCCACTCAGTTGGTAAGCCTCTTGCTGCAGGTGAGACAGATGGTGGTAAGTGGCCATGCGCTCCAATGGAAGATAAGTACATTGCACAGTTCCCAGAGACAAGAGAAATCTGGTCATTCGGTTCTGGTTACGGTGGAAACGCTCTCCTCGGTAAGAAGTGTCTCGCTCTCAGAATAGCTTCTGTACTCGCTCGTGATGAAGGTTGGCTTGCTGAGCACATGCTCATCTTAAAGGTCACAAACCCAGAAGGTAAGAGCCGCTTCGTAACAGCAGCATTCCCATCAGCTTGTGGTAAGACTAACTTAGCTATGCTTATTCCTACAATTGAAGGTTGGAAGGTAGAGACAGTTGGTGATGATATCGCATGGATGAAGTACGGTGCAGACGGCAGACTTTATGCAATCAACCCAGAAGCAGGTTTCTTCGGTGTAGCTCCAGGAACATCTGCTAAGTCAAACAAGAACGCTTTAATTGCAGCTAGCAAGAACACAATCTTTACTAACGTTGCTCTTACAGCAGATAAGGATGTTTGGTGGGAAGGTATTGGTTATGATGCTCCAGGCCCACTCACAGATTGGCATGGTAATGAATGGATTCAGGATAAGGGTAATAAGGAACAGGCTCCAGCAGCTCATCCAAATTCACGTTTCACAGCTCCTGCATCTCAGTGCCCATGTATCGCTCCTGAATGGGAAGATCCACAGGGTGTTCCAGTATCTGCTATCCTCTTCGGTGGTAGAAGACCTTCAACTATCCCACTAGTACATATGGCTCGTAACTGGAATCATGGTGTATTCCTTGGTTCTATCGTAGGTTCAGAAGTAACAGCTGCTACACTCGATGTTAAAGCTGGTACAATCCGCCGTGACCCATTCGCAATGCTCCCATTCTGTGGTTACAACATGGGTGACTACTTCAAGCACTGGATTGAAGTTGGTAAGGCTGGCGATGCTGACAAGCTTCCAAAGATCTTCTATGTTAACTGGTTCAGAAAGACAGCTGAAGGTAAGTGGTTATGGCCAGGTTATGGCGATAACAGCCGTGTTCTCAAGTGGATCTTCGAGTGCTGTGAAGGTACTGCTAAGACAGTTGATACTCCAATTGGTATCATGCCTACTGTTGATGCAATTGATCGCCCAGCAGATGTTTCTGAAGAAGACATGAAAGAACTTCTCACAGTTGATGTTGATGGCTGGCTCAAGGAAGTTGAGGATATCAGAACTAACCACTATCCAAAGTTCGGATCTCACCTCCCAGCAGAACTTGCAGAGATGCTCGATACTCTCGAAGCTAACCTCAAGGCAGCTAAGAACTAATAGACTTAAAAAAGTCAAAAAGCCCTTCGTTTTGGAGGGCTTTTTCTATACCCAAAATAATACGATAACTTGCGGAAAGTATGTAAAAAATAGGACTTTCCGCAGGTTATCTCAAGATTTGAATAAATCATCCATAGTAATTTCACTTTGTACAATGCTACTATGAATATTTCTTTTTATACCATAAGTTGAAATAAAAGTATTATATAAAGACTTCTTTGTTTTAGTTACTTTCTTGAAAAGGGAAGTACGATTGATTAAACGTTTCTCATATTCTTTTGTAATTACATATTCATCATTTGAATACTTCATTTCACAAATATTAATAACATCATCTCTTCGATCAATAAGTAAATCTATTTGTCCTCCATCCCAAGAAATACCATCATTATCTATAAATGGTTTTGAATTCCAAGAATATATGTTTGAAAATACTCCAGTAATTCCTAGCTTTGCTTTAATTTGTTTTATGTGATGAAGACATGCTTGTTCAAATGCATATCCAGCCCAGGAATTTTTATATCCTTCAGGTAGATTTGACCAAAAATGTTCATCTTGATGAAATGAAACAAATTTAACATAAAACAGAGAAAATAAATCGGTTAATTGGTACAAAGAATCATTAGATTTCTTACCTATAGCACTGTATGAGCGAATAAAATCACACGATGATAAATCTTTTAAAATCGTTGTGAGAGATCCTCCATCTGTCCCTAATTCTTTAACAATTTCTTGCCTTGTTAATCCCTTATGTTTTTTAGAGAGTATTTCAACGACTTTTCTATATTTATCACCATTTTTAAAAAGAGATCTAAATAAGAAGGAGTATTCAGTTTTTAGAGGTGCAAAATTGGAGAAAAATAACATATCTATGTTTTGGTCAACTGTTAATTCTGGATCAAGCATATCTAAATAATAAGGGATTCCTCCTAAAATCATGTAAATATCTAAAACTTGTTTTTGAGATAAATGGAAATTCTTTATTTCGTTAAGGTATTTTTCGGTCTCTCCAAGTGTAAATTGCTTAAGATATATATTCCTACTCGTTCTACCATACAGTCCACCCTTATCCCCAATAAATTTATCAATCATCCAAGTAGTTGAGGATCCACATACATATAGCTTTAATAAAGTACGCCCCATTGGCCAGGTATTAAAGAACGATGAAAATGCTTTTAAGAAATTACTTTTAGGTGTATCCATCCAAGTTATTTCATCAAGAAATACTACTACTTTGTCTTTGTTTAAAGATAAAAGATAGTCTTTTAAAATAGCAAAAGCCTCAAACCAATCAGAAGGAGTTTTATCAGTTAAGCTTTTTGAGAATTCTTTGATTTGAAGATTCTTGGACCCTTCATAAATTCCAGAAAAATAGAAATCAAATGTATCCTTAAAAGTACATTTAATAAGATATGTTTTTCCAACTCTTCTCCTACCATATATTGCTACTAACTCTGATTTATCTGAATTATAATAGCTTTGCAAAAGCTCTTTTTCATACTCTCTACCAACAATTTTTTCATACCACTGCATAGTCTAATTTTATTTGATTTTTATTGTGAAAACAACGATAACTTGCGGAAAGTATGTGAAAAATAGGACTTTCCGCAGGTTATCACTTTAATAAAATATTAAGATATGGAGATAATTATTTATTTTATAAAAAGATACTCAATATTTATGTTTTTGATATCAAAAAAAATCAAATAAGATATAATAACTAACATGAAAATTAAAAATATCTTATTTTCTATAGTTTCAATAATACTTATTTTACTGTTACGAATTAGCCGCTGGGAAAGCCCATGTGCCTTGGCCATGGGATGAAAGGCGGTAATGCGTAATGCCTAAAAATGTGCTATAATGATGTCATGAGAACATTGACGGTAAAACTGTACAACAGCGACGACTTTGGATACCTTAGTGATATGATAAATATCGCCGGGATCATATACAACACGGCGCTGACAATCATACAGGACCACTACGATGCGACAGGGGAGCTTATGGACAAATACGAACTCCAGAAACAGCTCCGCGATCTGCGCAACGCGGATGAGAACCGCCACTGGCGATATGTGGGAAGCCAGGCAGTACAGGATATAACCGACAGGATATACAGAGCATACAGGCTGTTTTTCTCCAATAAGAAAAAAGGAGTCAAATGCTCGCCTCCCCGTCGCCGCAAGGTCAGGAAGTACAAGAGCGTCACCTACAAACAGGCGGGATACAAGTTCCTTCCTGACGGACGCATCAGCATAAACGGATACATCTACAGATACTGGGACTCCTATGACGGACTCCTGGAGTGGATCGAAATCAAGACCGTAACGATAAAGCGCAGTATACTCGGAGAGTTCTTCGTCTACGTCACCACCGACAGCCCCGCCACCATGCGTGAAGCCAGGGACGGACGCGGTGAGGTCGGCATGGACTTCGGACTCAAGACGTTCCTTACGCTGTCGGACGGCAGTGTAATCAGGTCCCCGGAGTTTTTCAGGCAGGGAGTAAACGAAGTCCGAAAGGCGAGCCGTGCCCTGAGCCGTAAGGTTAGCGGAAGCAACGGATACAATCGGGCCCTCAGGACACTGTACCGCAGGCACCAGGACATCGCCAACAGGAGAAGGGACTGGTTCTGGAAGATAAGCCACTGCCTTTGCTCAAAGTACAGCGTCATAGCCATAGAGGACCTGAATATCAATGGTATGGCAAAGCTCTGGGGACGCAAGGTTCACGACTATGCGTTCTCGGAGTTTGTGGAAATCCTAGATTGGTGCGCACGAAAGTACGGGACCAGGGTCATCAGGATTGGACGGTACTACCCGTCATCCCAGACCTGCTATGCATGTGGACATGTGTGGCCGGGTACCAAGGACCTCAGTGTCCGTGAATGGATTTGTCCGGAGTGTGGCGTAACGCACGACAGGGACGTGAACGCTGCGATGAACATTCTCGCCGAAGCGAAGCGTATCATTAATCGAATGGAACAGGCGAAGGACGCCTAGACCATAAGGCGAGGCCGGACGGGTCTCGCAGGCCAGAGATGGTGTAAGACATCCTTCGGGATGCAGCCGTCGTTACCAGGGCCGGATTCCCATGGGCTTGCCCGTGGGAGTACGTCAAGATATAACACTTTGGAGTGTTTTATTTGATAAAGAAAATAAAAAAGCTTCATATTTCTTTAGAGAAGATTTTAATAAGGAATATACATTTTCTTTATGATATTATTTAGCTAATGAGTTACACGGCTAGAATACAGTACATAATTAAAACTTTAATCAAAAAAGATGGGATTACTCTAAAGCAAATTGCTGATGAATT
>JAQXNU010000138.1 GCA_029098165.1 Clostridiales bacterium | reverse complement strand
GTAACCCATGTATTTAATGGGATGAGTCCACTGCATCATCGGGAGCCGGGCTTGATCGGTGCGGCAAGCCATTATCATCTAAATACGGAGATCATTTGTGATGGGATTCATGTACATCCTGCGGTGGTTGAAATGATGTTTAAAGCGATGCCAGATCAGATGATCCTAATTTCGGATTCGATTAATCCAACGGGGATGGCAGATGGTGTCTATGCGGCAGGAGGTTTGCCTATTACGGTACAAAATCAAAAAGCACTTCTGTCCGACGGAACAATTGCTGGTTCTTTGATTACGTTATATGATGCGGTCCGAAATGCGATTGCATTTGGTGTTTCGGAAGAAAACGCAATCTTAAGCGCAACTTATTATCCGGCAAAGGCGCTACATTTGGAAGATACAATTGGAAGAATTGGAATCGGTAAACGAGCTGATTTATTGCTTGTTTCTGAAAAATTTGAACTGAATGAGGTGATTTTGCGCGGTAAATGCCTAAATATTCACCATCTATTGCCTTTGTTTGAATAATCTGTTCTTGAAAGTCCTATCATTTCATGATACTATGAATACTATGGTTCGTGAGACGATAGGGCTTTTTTGAGTCATAGCGTGTTCATGTAAGAAGACAGTTTCGCAACCAATATGGTTGCATTTAGCATAAGATAGGAGTTTTAAATGATTAAAGATTACTTACCTATAAATAGAGCGGATATGGAGAAACGAGGATGGGATCAATGTGATTTCGTATTCATTATTGGTGATGCGTATGTTGACCATCCTTCTTTTGGGCCTGCCATCATCAGTAGAGTATTAGAGAGTCAGGGGTATCGTGTTGGTATCATTGCGCAGCCGGACTGGAAAGATGAGAAGTCGATTCAGATTCTTGGAACGCCTCGTCTTGCATTTTTAGTTTGTGGCGGTAACATGGATACGATGGTAAATCATTATACGGTTGCAAAGAAAGAGCGTTCCATGGATGCATATTCTCCAGGTGGAGAACGTGGACACCGTCCAGATCGTGCAACGATCGTTTATTGTAATTTAATTCGTAAAGTGTACAAGAATGCACCAATCGTTATCGGTGGTATCGAAGCATCTCTTCGTCGTATGGCACATTATGATTACTGGAGTGACAAAGTAAAACGTTCTATCTTGTTAGATTCTCAGGCGGATTTGATTTCTTACGGTATGGGTGAACGTTCCATCGTAGAGATCGCGGATGCTTTAGATAGTGGTATTGATATTAAGGATATCACATTTATTGATGGTACTGTTTATCGTGCGAAAGATTTAGACTCTGTTTACGATGCAATCACCCTTCCTTCCTATGAAGATATCCTGAAGGATAAAGCGACATTTGCGAAGAGTTTCTATATTCAGTACCAGAATACAGATCCATTTACGGCGCATCGCTTAGTAGAGCCTTACAAGAACAATGAGTATGTCGTACAGAATCCACCAGCGAAGCCTTTGAGCCAGTCAGAAATGGATCGTGTTTATGCACTCCCATACATGAGAGATTATCATCCATGTTATAAGGAACTTGGTGGAATTCCAGCAATTGAAGAGTTGAAATTCAGTTTGACAAGCAATCGTGGTTGTTTCGGTGGCTGTAACTTCTGTGCGTTAACGTTCCATCAGGGCCGTATCATTCAGACTCGTAGCCATGAGTCGATCATTGCAGAAGCAACCCAGTTGACTTGGGATCCGGATTTCAAGGGATACATTAACGACGTTGGTGGACCAACTGCGAACTTTAGACATACTTCTTGTACGAAGCAGTTAGAGCACGGTGTATGTATCAATAAGCAATGTCTGTTCCCAAATCCATGTAAGAATTTAACGGTAGATCATACCGATTATCTAAGTCTATTAAAGAAGTTAAGAGAATTACCAAAGGTAAAGAAAGTATTTATTCGTTCGGGTATTCGTTTTGACTACTTGATTGAAGATAAGGATGATACCTTTATCGAGGAACTTTGTGAACACCATGTGAGTGGTCAGTTAAAGGTTGCTCCAGAGCATATCGCGAACAATGTTCTTAAGATGATGGGAAAACCAGAACACAGCGTATACGAGAGATTCTTACGCAAATATAAAGCAACCAATGAAAAACTTGGTAAAAAACAGTTTGTGGTACCATATCTGATGTCGTCTCATCCAGGTTCCACGTTAAAGGAAGCGGTTGAATTAGCGGAGTATCTTCGTGATTTAGGATATATGCCAGAGCAAGTACAGGATTTCTATCCAACACCTTCGACATTATCTACTTGTATGTACTATACTGGATTAGATCCAAGAACCATGAAGCCTGTTTATGTTCCAAAGTCTCCTCATGAGAAAGCAATGCAGCGTGCCTTGATCCAGTATCGTAATCCGAAGAATTACAACTTGATCATCGAAGCACTTGAGGCAGCAGGTCGTACGGATTTAATTGGTTTCGATAAGAAGTGTCTTGTTCGTCCGGCTTACAAGGATAAGGACAAGTACGGAACGAAGAACAATCCACCTAAGAAGAATGCAGGAAACGGCAAAAATACCGGCAGCAGAGGTTCCAAGGGTAAGAATGGTCGTGGCATGAATGCTGTTCAAGGTAAAAGCGGTAATGGTCGAGGCATGAATGCTAAGAACGGTAAAGCTGGGCAAGGAAAGAATCGTCGTAGTTCTAGATAGGATGGTGCTATTGCTAGATTCGGTTTTGTTGAAGCATAAGAAATTGGCGGTTTAGTTCCAAAAGGAAGAAGATTGGGCCGGAAGGCCAGAAATCTGTGCCCTGGGCTCAAGAAATTGGCGAAAAAGCTCCAAAAGGAAGAAGTTTGGGTCGGAAAGCCAGAAGATTGTGCCTAGGGTGCAAGAAAGTAGCAGAAAAGTTACTATGTACAAATACATAATTAACAGAAGTGAATTTTGCGCAAAAGTTAATAAATCTCGAGAAACTGGATATAACCGATAATTATGTTACCGATTTATGACCACTGTTACAATGAAAGAGATGAAATACCGTTTATTGTGCGGACAATCCGATTTCTCAGGGAGCAGATTTAGGCGAGGATATACTTTGTGATTGATCAAGGAACCGACTAAGATGAGTTAAGTTTAACAGGAGTGACAAGGGACTGAAGATTGTGGAATGATGCTAACGTAAGTATCACATAACAAAGATTCATTAATATACTATATAAACATATTTCAGAAAAGAGGTATTTCATATGAAACCAATAATCGGTGTAACACCACAATATAATATGGAGAATCGACAAGTAAAAGTTGAGAGCGTTTACTTTCAATCCATTCGTGATGCGGGAGGAGTTCCAATCCTTTTACCTTTACATAATGATTCGAAGGAGCTAGGGGACTTGCTTAGCCGTTTGGACGGTGTTCTTTTTACTGGTGGACCAGATGTGAATCCTAGTTATTTTGATGAGGAGGCAATCCCAGAGTGTGGAGCAATTGTGCCAGAACGTGATGAATTAGAGATTAATTTAGTACGTATGTGCATGGAGCGAAAACTACCGATTTTAGGAATCTGTCGAGGAATTCAAGTCTTAAATATTGCACTGGGTGGAGATATTTATCAGGATCTCGGGGCACAGTTTCAGAAAAATC
The DNA here is from genome assembly GCA_029098165.1 of Clostridiales bacterium. Taxonomy (GTDB): domain Bacteria; phylum Bacillota; class Clostridia; order Lachnospirales; family Lachnospiraceae; genus Lachnoclostridium. The sequence continues at coordinate 547 of JAQXNU010000138.1, read as the reverse complement.
AGGAACTACGCATTGCTCACTCTCAAAAGTCAGAAAGAGCGACGAAGACACATAAGGTAAAAATTGAATACGGAACGTTATTATCACGAATTTTAAACAAAGAGGAGATTTGGGTAAATAGTTTTCATCATCAGTCGGTCCGTAAAATAGCGGATGGTGTAACAGTAGCGGCAACTTCCTCCGATGGCTTAACGGAAGCAATCACGATGGAAGATTATCCATTCTTCTTAGGCGTTCAGTGGCATCCAGAAGAAATGTATGAAACGGATAAAAATGCTCAGAAGTTATTTAATGAATTTATTATTGCAGCAAGTGTGAAAAACCAGATATAATTAGTATTAAAGACAATAGTTTGCGAAATTTGCTAAATTACTAGTTATCTTGATGGAGGAATACAAATGATTGTGTATTTAATTCGACATGGTCAGACCGATTACAATAAACAGTGTAGACTACAAGGACAGACGGATATCCCTTTAAATGATTATGGAAGGGAGTTAGCAAAAATCACTGGTGAAGGCTTAAAAGATGTGAAGTTTGACTTAGC
>JAQXNU010000137.1 GCA_029098165.1 Clostridiales bacterium | reverse complement strand
TATATGCTACAAAAAGACCACCTTCTTGACTGGCGGTCAACCTATAAAAATGTCGCATTAGGACTTGAAATACAGCACAAGTTTAATGACCAGAGCATATTTATGATCAATCATATGTTAGAAACTTATGGCTTAATCTCGTTTAAAGACGCAAAACCAACCGCCCTATCTGGTGGCATGCGGCAACGTGCAGCCTTAATCCGCACCCTTTTACTCCGACCGGATATTCTGTTACTCGATGAACCTTTTTCAGCCCTTGACTATCAAACTCGATTAGAAGTTTCTGATGATATCTGTAAAATAATTCGCCATGAGAAAAAAACTGCGGTTCTGATTACTCATGATATTTCTGAAGCAATCAGTACTGCTGACAAAGTAATCGTTCTTTCCAATCGACCAGCAACCATCCGATCGATTATTGATATCCACCTTACCTCACCCGATGATTCACCACTTCACAAACGTAGTGCTCCTGAATTCAGCTACTATTTTAATCTGATATGGAAGGAGTTGACTCAACATGATGACGAACAATAAGAAATTAAATGTCGATCTTACTCAAATTTCTGCAACTCATAAAAAATTTTTGGAAGATTACAAAAAAAATCGTACCAAGGTTAAAATCGCGCAATGGACGATATTCCTAGCTTTTATTGCCTTATGGGAACTGAGTACCCGTCTTGGGTGGCTAAATGCATTTATCTTTAGCAGTCCTTCGCGTGTGATTAAGACCGTTGTTGAAATGGCTAGAGATGGAAGCTTATTTTATCATTCTGGCATTACACTACTCGAGACTTTTATCAGTTTTGCTCTCGTGATCATCATTGGTTTATTATTTGCCATCCTTTTGTGGTGGAATGATAATGTAGCAAAAGTCATGGAACCATACCTTGTCATCTTAAATAGTTTGCCAAAGACAGCCCTCGCCCCAATCTTTATCGTATGGCTCGGCAATAACATGAAAACTATCATTGTAGCCGCCATCTCGGTCGCTGTTTTTGGTTCGATTATTACACTTTACTCAAACTTTCAATCAGTTGAAGAAGATAAACTGAAGCTGATTTACACCTTTGGTGGAACTAAAAAGGATATTCTATTCAAAGTGATCCTTCCAAGTAATTTTCCAACAATTCTAAGTGTTATGAAAGTTAACATTGGATTATCCTTAGTTGGCGTCATTATCGGCGAATTCCTTGCTGCAAAAGCAGGTTTAGGATACCTAATCATCTATGGAAGTCAAGTTTTCAAATTGGATTGGGTCATCATGAGCATCGTTATCTTATGTATCGTGGCTACTGGATTGTACGGGATTCTTAGTTATGCAGAAAAAAGAGTAAAACGATGCAAATAGATTCTAATAATTTTCCATTATTTAAAGAATAGATAAAAGAAGTGTGTAACCGCTATCGTTGCTGATATATAATTGGTAACGATAGCGGCTCTTATGTAAATTTATTTTTTCCGCCTTTGTCGAATACAGCAATTCATGAGATTGAACATCATTCGAATTGCTTTTGCTTCATTGCATTCATTGATCGTTCCTGTTATATATAAATCCTCTTTTGGCATGTAATAACATACTGTTCCTGAGGACCCGGAATGTCCAATAAATTCAGGGATTCCTATCTGTTTAAATCTCATATGTCCAACACCATACTGTAATGGAATAAACTGAATATGGTGATAAATTTTTAGGTGTTCTAGATGATTGGCCTCAAAAAGCTGCGCATTCCAAAATGCCTTTAAAAATTTTATATTCTCTTGTACTGTTGATATGATTCCACCAGATGCTGGTCCACTTGATAATACATTTTTGGGACATAGAATTTCTCCCTTACTCCATACGCCTGGGAAATCAACCTTACTATCATTAAAAAATACTCTTGTATTATGTAATTGAAGCGGTTCTATTATATATTTCTCTACATTATATTCAAATGACTTCTTCGTAATATTTTCAATAATAACACCTAACAAGTCATAATTCATATCGGAATAGTGTGCCCTTGATTCCTTGACTGGATTAAATTTTAGTTTCTGATGAACAAGCCAATTCAGCATCTCTTCTCTCATTATGTCTGGTTGTCCAGGAATCTGATCTGCCTTCTTCAAGTCCCCTTTTAAAGCCTCAGTAAAGTAATCAGGAATACCGCTCGTCTGAGCTAATAAATTATGGATTGTGATCTCTCTTGAAGCACTGATACCTTTGTAATTCGGCAAGCGTTCCATTATCTCAGACGATAAATGCTTCTCAATTTTATCCGTCATGGCAAGCATTCCTTCGTCGATAAGTTTTAAAATAATACTGGCAGTATACATCTTGGTGACACTTGCTATGCCATAGCATCTATCATTTACCATTTTGCCAGATTCACGTTTCCAGTGATAGGAACCATCTCCACTTTCAATGCAGAATGCCATACCATCGGATTTTATCTTTTTTTCATAACTATCAAAAGCCTGATCCAGATATTTCATTTCTCATCCCTCCGCTCTAAATTTTTCTCTCGTATTAACATCTCCTCAATCCAAGATATATCAAACGCACATTTTTTAAGTCCATATTCCAATGTACTTAACTGATACCGATAAATGTTTCCAACAATTTCTTCAAGATTGTTACAATTCGATACTTCTTGCAATTTTCCACACAAACTTTTATTTTCTTCACATCGTTTAACGTTTTCTTCAATAACACCTTCTTTGGTTGCCTCAACAAACTCATGAATCTGCTGCAGATATTGTTGTTCTTTTTGTAGATCCTTCTTATAAGCTTCTAGCATTTCCAAACGAACTTTACCTTCTGCCATACCAAGAAAGAATAATTTACTTCCTTCCATATCACGACTTTTTGAGAAGGTAATCGGTGATGCAATCCATAACTTAAATTTTTCAATTCCTACTTGTGTAATAGAAAATGTTTTCTTCATTACTCCATGTTCTACACTTTCCTGACACTCAACTTCCTGATTTGTCATCAGTTTCTTTAGAGCAGCTTGAATACTTCCAATGCTATCACTACAGAATGAATTCAGTTTTCTTTGAATATAGCTTCGAATTTCATATAAACTCATTGGATTAATTAAAAGCAGACCTAGTATTATCTTATCCAACTGTTTTGTCCTCCTTATCTAGTGTTACTATTAGTAATATCATATCTGATATACTATGTCAACCTCACTAAAAAAAGACCAGAAGTATTTTCTGGTCTTTTCTCCAATCATAAAGTATGGTTAGTTATTAGCCGCTGAGGCGGCAACTGCGGAGCTTGCGGCAGCACAGATGGCGATTTGTTGTGCTATGATAATGCTTGTTACACTTGTAATGGCTGCTGTATTCATGGTTGCATTTTGTTTACCTTCTGTTAGATCGTACATCATCAACATGGTCGCATACATAATTCGCTGAGCACGACCTACGCCAAATGCACCAAATCCTTTCGAATTCAATAAGAATTGATTGATTTCCTGTATGGTATTTCCAACTTGCTCCATATCGATATCTTCAATTGCAATAACTCCTAAGATTGCAAGTTCCAATCCTCTTCCATACTTACAGTTAACATCTTTCAGATGATTATAGATTGCCACCGCACGTGGGCACTTAATCTTAGGATCTTCCTCCGACAGTGCTAAAACAAAGCTTAGCGCTTGTGTAGCATTTGCCGAGAAAAAGTTTGGTTTTAACAGTTCATAACAGCGCTGTACTTCTTCCACTATCTGTTGTTCTGACTTATCACATAGTGCAAGCAATACAACCATACCACTATCTTCTGAAGAGGTGATCATCGGATGATCTGATTTCACGCCTTTATAGATTGCTTTTGCTTTTTTAATGATTGCATCGATACTATAAATTCCATTCTGCATCGTAGATAATACCATTGCTGTTAGTGTAAGGTATGCGGATCCATGAAACTCTTTCTTTAACTTTTGATAGATTTCCAAACTCTCTTCCAAAATTGCTTCTGGATTTTCTTCCAATGATAATAAGGTTGCTATCACCAGATTAGAAATACCACGAAAATTGGAGAATGCTCCTGTATGTTTCTTTATCATCTTACGACATTCCTTGATTCTATCACAATCAACCTCTTTATTCTTCTGAACATAAAAATTTGCACAGACTGGATACAACATACTATTTTGCCAGTAGAAACTGCTTTTTAGTTCATTACGATTTTGAATAAATAGCTCACAGCGCTTCTTAAGATTATCATTCATTCTATATATCCTTTCATCAATGAGTATAGTATCAATAGCATATCGGCTAAATCATAAATCTGATTAATATGATACAAGAAAAAGACTTTTACAGTTTACTAATTCTGTAAAAGTCTCTTTTATGTCTTTTGTGTGTTAGAATTTCATCTTTTGTGCGTTAATTCTATATTTTGTGCATTCTTTTTTTATTCTTTTGTGTATTTAATTTTTTATCTTTTGTGTATTCAATTTTTTATCTTATGTGTATTCAATTATTTGTCTTATGTGTATTCAATTATTTGTCTTTTGTGTATTCAAATTTTTAGCTTTTTGTACTCAAATATTTAGCTAAGAAATATTTTGTACCATTATTATATCATTCTTCTTATTTCCGTGCATATCGAGTTTCGGCAAATCAAAAATGACCTTCTCTATTAACTGGATAATTTATACAAATGATACCTATCGTTCCTCTCTAAAGTAATTGATACCACAGCTTGCAGGCTGAGAATTCTTCTTAGAACTTCTTACTGATGCAGCAACAAGAACAATGGTAGTAATAACATATGGCAACATATCATAAAGTGCGCCTGGAATACCAATGGAGGATGGAACATAATACTTAAGCTGACGCAATGCACCAAACACAAAGGAACCAAAGATTGCTTTCGTCGGACTCCAAGAAGCAAAAATAACTAATGCAACAGCTATCCATCCGAGCCCCCCGACACAATCACTGATCCATACCCCTTTATTGATAATCATAATTGTAAATGCACCACCAATGCCACAGATTCCACCGCCTAAACCGACATTGATATACTTCCACTTGGTGACTTTAATACCTGCTGCATCCGCAGATGCAGGATTCTCACCAATGGCACGGATATTTAATCCTGTCTTGGTCTTATTTAAGTATATGGATAACAAGATTGCCGTTATAATTCCAAGATAAACAAATGGATTGTAGGAAAAGAAAAGTTGACCAATCACAGGAATATCACTAAGACCTGGAATATTAATATTACGCATCTGACTTGTTATATTCTCTGGAAGCTTTAAGGATTCTACCCCATAAGCTTTTCGTGCATAAAATCCGCAGAAATTTGCAAAACCAACACCAAAAATCGTTAAGGTAAGACCTGTTACATTCTGATTCGCCATTAATGTAATCGTCAGTAAACCATATAATAACGCTGCAAGCATACCTGCTGCAAATGCTGCAATCAACGCTAGAAAGAAGCTATCCGTTGAGTATCCGACCATAAATCCAGCACAAGCACCAATTGCCATCATACCTTCCACGCCAAGATTTAAGTGACCCACTTTTTCTGTAATGATCTCACCGAGAGTACCAAACAAAATTGGAGTACCTGCAGTGATTGCTGCTGCAAGAAATGATATAAACATAGACATTAGTTTGTTCCTCCCTTCTTCGATATTGTAACTTTAAAACGAATAAAGAACTCACACCCGATTACAAAGAATAAGATGATTCCCTGTAAAACGTCTGCACATGCAGCAGATAATCCAAAAGTGGATTCTACTACTGAGCTTCCTTTCTCCATAATACTAAATAATGCTGAGATGATAAAAATCGACCATGGTTTTAGGCCAGCAAGCCATGCTACAATGATTGCTGTAAAACCAACACCTCTTGTAACACCTTCCGACATCGTACCTGCATTTCCACTTACTTCGATCATACCAGCAATTCCACAAATTGCACCACTGATAAACATTGTACGAAGGATAATCTTCTTTACATTCATTCCTGCATAGCCTGCTGTTGCTGTACTCTCACCAACAACATCGATTTCATATCCATGTTTTGTATATTTCAAATAAATAAAGGTAAGTATCAGTAAAACAAGCGCAATGATCCATCCCGCATGAACACCAAATACTTTATCTAATCGTCCATTTTCCGTAAAAAGTGCAAATTTCTTATAACCAGGAGAAGTTGGATCTGCCCAAGGACCTTCTCTTAAGAAAATTACAAGATTCAATGCTATGTAATTCAGCATTAAGGTAAATAATGTTTCGTTTGTATTATACTTTGCTTTAAAATATGCTGGTAATAATCCAGTTAAACCACCACCGAGCATACCTGCTAAAAACATGACAGGAATTAAAACTGCATGTGGCCAGTCTCCATGAAAGATTCCAAAATAGGAGGCAAATAATGCGCCCATTATAATCTGACCTTCGCCTCCGACATTCCAGAATTTCATCTTAAATGCTAAGGTAATACCTAAGGAGGTAATTAATAACGGAATCATGATCTTTATCGTTCCATAGATGGCTAATTTGGATCGTAATGCCCCTTCTACCATTGTTTTGTAAACCGCAAAAGGATTGCTTCCAATAATCATAATAAAGACTGCACCTGCCAGTAACGCCATGAGCAAGGCTGCTAAACGTAGCATGGCCACTTTATTCTTAGGAAGCTGCGCACGTTTTACCGTACGTAAGGTAAAGCGATTCTGTTTTTTTGCATTTGTCTCGGTACTACTCATCTTTTGCCACCTCCTTAATCTCTTGTCCCGTCATGAGCATTCCTAACTGTTCTTTTGTTGTCTTTTTCGCATTTACGATGCCTGTGACCTTTCCATGGCACATAACCATAATATTATCACATAACTCAAGTAATACATCGAGATCTTCTCCAACATAAATGACAGCTACATTTTTCATCTTCTGTTCATTTAATAGGTTATAAATCGTATAGGAAGAATTAATATCCAAACCACGCACTGGATAAGCTGTGATCAGTACGTTAGGACTGGATTCGATTTCACGTCCTAATAATACTTTCTGAACATTACCACCTGACATCAAACGAACTGGGGTTTCAATGGAAGGCGTAACAATATCCAGTTTCTTTACAAGTTCCTGAGCCAGTTTCTTTGCTGGCTTACGATTGATAAATGGTCCGCGTCCTTTATTATAACTTTTAAGAAGTACATTATCGGTCATTCCCATAGAAGCTACAAGTCCCATTCCAAGACGATCCTCTGGTACAAAACTCATACTGATTCCCAGGTTTATGATCTCAAGTGGCTTCTTTCCAACGATATTCTCCTTTTTATATAAAATTGCACCTTTTTTTACCGGTAATAATCCTGCAATTCCTTCACAGAGTTCTTTCTGACCACTGCCCGCAACACCTGCAATACCCAGGATTTCACCAGTACGAATTTCGAAGTTAACATCTTCAATTCCTTTAGTACCATCTAAAGAGTCAATGGTCAGATCCACACATTTTAGGATTGCTTGTTTTTCCTTGTTCTCTGGGCGGTCAATCTCTAAGCTAACGGCACGGCCTACCATAAGTTCAGTTAATGAAGAGACATCGCAATCTTTCGTATTGACCGTTTCAATACTTTTCCCTTTTCTTAAGATCGTAACACGATCGCTGATATCAAGTACTTCATTTAACTTATGTGTAATAATGATAATGGAATTTCCCTGTTCTTTCATTTTACGAAGAATCGAAAACAGTTTTTCTGTTTCTTGAGGCGTTAATACAGCTGTCGGCTCATCTAAGATTAAGATTTTAGCACCACGGTATAACACTTTTAGAATTTCGACCGTTTGTTTTTCACTTACGGACATATCATATATTTTTTTATTAGAATCCACTTCGAGACCAAATTTATTACAAATTGTAGCTATCTTTTGCTGCATTACTTTTGGTTTTTCAAGTTTTTCCTTCGTACCAAGTACAATATTCTGTGCAGCAGTAAAAACTTCAACTAGTTTAAAATGCTGATGAATCATTCCAATTCCCAGACTTTGCGCATCATTTGGAGATTCAATCCTCACTTCTTCTCCATTGATAAAAATAGCTCCTTCATCTGGGTGATAAATTCCAGACAACATATTCATTAAGGTTGTCTTACCTGAACCATTCTCACCTAATAAAGCTAGTATTTCACCCTGTTTTACGCTTAAGTCAATGTGATCATTCGCCACAACAGTTCCAAAGCGTTTTGTAATTCCCTTACACTCAATTGCATTCACTGGTGTTTTGGCCGTTTCCATACGAAATCCTCCAACATATATTTATCCATATTTACCTAATTAATATACTACTGCACAAAAATAGTGTCAATTCTTGTCCTATTTTATCTTAGGAGCAATACATCTTCCTTAATTAGCAAAAGGGCGTTGCAAACTCAACATTTCACATTGCAACGCCCTCTTTAAGCTCGATTAGAATAAACCGGCAAGCAGTTTCCTTGTTATGATTTATGGTTCTACAACATTCTTAAAGTACCAGTTGATTCCACCAGTAATTGTTGCATCATCCAAAGATTTGCCCTCTTCACCAACTGTCTTACCATCATTTGTTTCGATTACACCAGTGAATACATCCCACTCACCAGATAAAATCTTATTCTGCACTTCTTCAATTTTCTCTTTTGTTCCATCTACACAAAGATTAGATAATGGAGCGATTTTTACTAATCCTTCCTTCATACCACCGAAGTAGTTTGTTGCATCCCAAGTACCATCGATGATCTGCTGAACTGCTGCTGTATAATATGCTGACCAATCCCACATTGTAGATGTAAGAACTGCGTTAGGAGCATCTTTCGACATATCAGAGTTGTAACCAACACCATATACGCCTGCTGCCTGTGCTGCTGTCATTGGGTTAGAAGTATCGCAATGCTGACCAATGACATCACATCCTTGAGCAATCAATGCTTCTGCAGCAGATGCTTCTGCCTCTGGATCAAACCAGCTGTTTGTTACTTTTACATAAACTTTTGCATCAGGGTTAACAGAATAAATACCCATTGCAAATGCATCAAGACCACCAGTAACTTCTGAATTTTGTTTATCCATAGCTGCTACATAACCAATTTTATTCGTTGTTGTCTTCATACCAGCTGCGATACCTGATAAATATCTTGCCTGATAAATTCTTCCGAAGTAGTTATTGAAGTTTTTACCGTTGCATTTGTATCCAGTACCATGAGAGAAGATAACATCAGGATACTCTTTTGCCATAGCTTCTACAGTATCCATATAGCCCCAGCTTGTTGCAAAGATTACGTTACAACCTTGTTCAATGCATTCTTCAATTGCTGTCTGAATTGCTACAGCATCCTGGTCACTTGTGTTATTCTTACGAATGATCTGACTATCCTCTAAGCCAATGTTTTTCTGCATTCCTTGAATTCCAAGATCATGCGTATATGTATATCCGGAACCTTCAGCTGGATCTGTAATATGGATAACACCGATTTTAAGATCTTCTTTCTTAATTGCTGGCATTGTACCTTTCTTAGCAGTAGTTTCCGTTGCTGCAGGTTCCGCATTTTTCTCTTCCTTTGTTCCACATCCAGCAAGCATGCTAACTGCAAGAGCAAAAGTAAGTGCTAAACTTAATACTTTCTTTTTCATCGCCTAATTCCTCCTCATATTATCAATACGTTACTATATTTGATACGAGAATTATAGACGAAATAGATAGTTAATGCAATAAATCCAGTTATTATAATTTGTTATAGAATGCATGACCACTGCTAATAACTCCAATCAGGAAGATTACACAATGGCGCCGAACGTTGTTTCACTCGTTTCATTATCACTACAGCACGTTTCATTATATGCTACCATCGTTGTCAAAGTATCGCCTAACTGGGTAAAAAAGGCTGCTAATAGTGCAACTTCACTACAATCCTTATCTTTTGCGATCAAGCAGGCAATTGCTGTTATGGACGTCGCAAACTCACATGGTTTTATAAATTCATCCACCACCTAATAATTCCTTATTAGCATCATATGTAAGAAATGATCGTTTCGTTCTTTTTATCTAAACAGTCGATTAGAAGAAAAAGGATGTTTCTTTATGTTTCTTCTGACTTCATTGTTAAAACGCAAAAAAAGACATGCATTTGCATGTCTTAAGTAGTAGCGAAAGAGGGATTTGAACCCACGACACCACGGGTATGAACCGTGTGCTCTAGCCAACTGAGCTATTTCGCCATATGCGTTAAAATGGGACCTATAGGGCTCGAACCTATGACCCTCTGCTTGTAAGGCAGATGCTCTCCCAGCTGAGCTAAGATCCCATGAACTCGACCGTATCTCGCGAGTACATTAATATTATATTTAGAACAAGCTATTTTGTCAACAACATTTTAAATAATTATTTACGGTATATTCTGGAAGCTATTTTCTTCCCTTGAACAATGCCTGTTTCCACATAATGATACTGTACTCCCTGTATATAAAGTTCAAACTCATGTACAAATTCTGTTTTATGTCGGGATATGATAAACTCATAATATTTCGTAAAATCAAATCCGATTCTTTTTGTCATCTCATTTAAAGGAAGCCTCTTTTTTCGGAAACGACTTGACAGACCATAAAACGTAAATCCAAACTTTGATTCTATCTTTTTCGTTCTTAAGTTAACAAATAAGATATCTTCCCATTTAGAATCATGTCTTGGGACTTTTAATAACATTTTTTCAAACTGAATTCTGGTGTACTTTTTTATTCCTATCATGAAAAGAACTGCAACGATTATTATCGTAATCCCAATTGTTAAAGCTAACTGAATGTCTTTACGAACAGACCAACTATGCTGCGAACTATTTTGTTCCATCCACTGATGCTCACTCTGAAAATACTTTGGATATAACTGGTCATATAAAACAGCGATTTGACGGACCGTTTCAGATAGTAATTGAGAGGTACCTAAATCTACAAAATACTCAATTGCAGCCACTCTAGAAAGCTCCATGCCTTGATAAGCTTCTTTCTCAATCCGAGTTTCAAAGTTTAGCTTACTTTCTGGTATAAACATACCTTCAATTTCATTCTTTGTAAATGCCTCTTTCATCTGCGCATACGTATTATACTCAATCGTATGGTCTGCAAGCATAGTACGCATTACGGTAGAATCGTATTCCAATGTCGTGCCCCAGAAAGCATACTTTAGCTGTTCCTTTGTATAGTTCTTCCCTTGCGGTACCGCTAAAATTATAGAATTCTTATAAATAAGGCCAGAAAGCTTATGTAGCTGCATCCCTTCCCCACTCATATTGAATCTGTTCTGCTCATGAGTTGCAATTGCTTCTGGCAACGTAATTCCAAGAATAAGATCAACTTCTCGATTCGTAATACAGTTATAACTATCCTCCAAAGATTCCTTAGCATCAACCGTTGTACAAGGAATCTTTGTAATAGCTGAAATTAATTCGATTAATTGTGGATAAACACCACACAATTCATTGTCTTTATATGCAAGGTATGGGATTTCACCCGTTCCCTCGATCATGATATTAATCTGGTCATACTGCTTACGAAGTTGATCCAGTCTTTCCTTGTTCTGCTCTAGAAATAACTTCATTTTATCGTCCTCAAGTGCTGAAGTTTGCGAACTATTTTCTGTTATTTCTTTTGCCTTAGCATAGTCACCACAACTAATCCCCAAGAACAGGATGCCTACTCCAAAAAGTAACCTAAGTCTTTTTAACATTCCTCGTTATCCTTCTCATATCTGTCTTAATAATAAGTTGATATCACATAATCCATAGGATCATATAACATCAACTTATTATACCTTAACGAAGAAATTTAATAAACTTTTTCTTTCCTATCTGAAGAATATTTTCTTGCTCAACAAAAATACAATCAATGTCCAATACTTTTTCTTTATTGAGCTTAACACCCCCTTGTTTTACCAGGCGACGGAATTCACTTGTAGATGGAACTAGCCTTTGTTCAACAAGCATACTAGCAATGTCTAATAAAGATTCTTGTTCCGTATTTAATTTCACTGTCAGTATATCATCAGGAATTTCTCCGTCACGAAAGACTGTCATAAAGTACTCCTCGCCTGATATCGCGCCATCCTCCCCATGGTATAACTTTGTAATGGTTCTTGCTAAAATCAGCTTAATGTCTCTTGGATTTTTTCCCTGCTCCATTTCCTCTTTATAAGCCTGAATAGTATCTGGATGCTCATCGGTAACCAGGTCAAAGTAACGGATAATTAACTGATCTGGAATTTCCATTACCTTCTTAAACATAACTTCTGGGCTTTCATTAATGCCAATGTAATTACCAAGACTCTTACTCATCTTTTCAACTCCATCTAAGCCTTCGAGAATAGGCATAAACATTGCAATCTGCTGCGGTTGACCGTATGCTTTCTGTAAGGTTCTTCCCATTAAAACATTAAAAGTCTGATCCGTTCCACCAAGTTCAATATCTGCATGGATTTCTACCGAATCATAACCCTGCATTAGAGGATAGAAAAACTCATGAAGTCCAATTGCTTCTTGTTTGCGATAACGATTTTGAAAATCGTCACGTTCTAACAACCTTGCAACCGTGGTATTGGAGGCTAACGTAATAATCTCCTCAAAATTTAACTTACTAAGCCATTCGCTGTTAAAGCGTACTTCTGTCTTATTTCTATCCAACACTTTAAATATCTGTTCCATATAAGTGGCTGCATTCGCTTTTACCTGTTCTTCAGACAAGGGTTTTCTTGTTTTTGATTTACCCGTAGGGTCTCCAATTCTTCCTGTAAAATCACCAATAATGATCACTGCCTTATGTCCTAAATCCTGCATCTGTTTAATTTTTCTTAAAACAACCGTGTGACCTAAATGAATGTCAGGTGCCGATGGATCTAAGCCAAGTTTGATAATCAATGGACGTTCTGTTTTAACCGACTCCTCTAATTTTTCTAATAGTTCCTCTTCTCTAAGCATATCAAGTACGCCTTTTTTAATTATCTTTAGTTGTTCTCTTGCTGCAATCATTGCATACTCCTTTCTTGATCAAAGCAACCAGAAAAACGAGACCTTTATTACATATTCCTCTTAAGATACGGTACAAAAAAAGCCCCCTAGATTTTCATCTAGAGGGCGAATCATATCCGCGGTACCACCTTTAGTTTATTAACTGCTCACGCAACTAACCTTATCGAGTACTCATATCAATGTATGGTTATACTCTAGCACGATAACGGGTGCAGGAACCGTCAACAGCCTACTTAAGTATCTCTTGTTCGGTGTGAAGCTCAAAGATGTATTCAAAATCAGATCCCTTGCGCCTCTCATCAGCCGGCAACTTTCTGTAAGTTCACATTTGACTTTTACTCTTTCTTCTCATTGCTTTGAATTCGATTTAATTTTAGTCGATTATAGCACCCTGTTATTACCCTGTCAACCCATAAACTTATAAATATCAGTAATGGGACTTACGCTATTCCGTTTGTATTGCTTCGATTACTTGGATCTCACTATCAAATTCATCATAACTTAATCCACGAGTATGGTATTCCACCTCTCCGCGTTGATTATCATATGGATCGGCACGCAAGAACTCTTTTGCAGGAGTAAATTCCATCTGATATTCTGAATTTGCTGGCGTACGGAACGGATCCAGATTTGCAAAATAGAATTTTCTTCGTTCCTCATCCTGATCTCTTACTGCACTTCCACCAAAAGAACAGTCAGCGAACAGCCATCCATATGGTTCAATATAGTATTGTGCCCAGTCATGACTTCCTGACGTATATGGAGTTGTATATAACCCCGACTGCCATCTAGCTGGAATTCCTACAATACGGCATAATGTAATAAATAACAGTGCCTGAACACCACAATCCCCTTTTCCACTAAGAGCTGCGTACTCAGGGATATTTTCTATCGTAAAATATTCTCTCATAAAAGAATACTCAATCTTGTTCGTGATATAATCATAGATACTACGAGCCTTTGCCAATGGATTTGTACAATCTTTTGTTAACTTTTCTGCTAAGGATTTTAAATATGGTGTAAACATGATATGAGGAAGTTGTTCCCTTAAATCATGAGCAAACTCATTTGGATTGATCTCTGTTACCATTTTTTCCTCTGGCTCTACATAGTAAACTGTATTATCATACTCATATTCTACAAAGAATTCTTTATTCTCTGTTAGATTTTCTTCAAAACAAATCGTTCTCTGTGGTTCATTTTCATCTGCCAATATATAATTTTTTGATGAAGTATCCAGTATCTTGATGTTGCTCACTTGCTGACACTTTACTGGAATCGGAATATGTACTCGTACAAAGCCTGGTTCAAAACTGGAGTCTTCAATTTTTACACTGGCTCTTAAACGAAAATGGTAAGTTACCCTCTTATTTTTTTTCATTTTCTCAATTACTTCTAATAGTTCTTTCTTTTCTAAACGATCGATTTCATCTTCCTGCACTGTTATCTTTGCACGCTGTTTGATCTGAGCATTTACTTTTAGTAAGGTGGAAAGAAAACGACGAAAATATCGTTCTGTTCCATTGACATACATCCAATCAATCTTTCCATGATCCTTTAATTCATAGAATTCCTTTTCTGTAAAGTCTGGAATCACATCCTTGATCTGTTGAAATGCCTGTTCAAAAGATAATGTATACTCCCTCGGTAACAGTTTCAAAATCTCTCGTTCGAGTCTTAACTTTGTCTTTTGCTGATCCGGAATATCCTTATCTAGCCAAAGATCTATTAACCGAATGGCTCCCTCAAAATCTCCGTACCATTTTTTCTTGTTAATATCCTCTGGCAATTCCACGCATAAACATTCAATATCTGTATAATTCATATATCTTTCCTCCTGCGTTCTCCTAAGATATTTAATTCCATAACGACATAGTACTATAGACATCCGATAATGTCTATAGTACTATGTCAATTCATCTATTTACTTTCTTCGATCTCATAAATGAGTGCCCGTAAAAAATCATCGATTCCTAAGGTTTCTCTCCATGGCGTATGACCACTATCATCAATGATGCATAAACGATGTGGTATGTTAAGTTCTAACAATGGTTCGATGATCCCTTCTACTGGATGACTATCATATTGTCCGTGAATCACGCAGATTGGACACTTGATATTTGTAAAATACTGAATTAATTTACCTGATAAAACCAGTTCTCCTAATTCATGCATAATACTATAAAATAGATCACCATTTACATTAACAATATCTTTCGTATCCTGTTCTACAATAAATGGCTGGTACTCATCCGAAATCTTGCATAAACGGCTAAGTTCGATAAATGCCTCTGTTTTATCCGATGATTCCTTATTTTTTAAACTCTTTTTGACTGCAGTATATGATTTTAAATCCTCTTGGCTATAGTGATATTCTCTTCTGATATCAATTTCCTCAATATAAGATATCCTTAACGGCAGACAGCTGATTAAAACTAGTTTTTTTACCATATCTGGATGTATTGCTGAAAAAATGGCTGAAAGCTGAGCTCCCCATCCATGACCAATCAAAATTACTGGTTCCTTTGTAATTGATTCAATCTGCTCTTTTAACTCTTCCACCAGTCCTAAGATCGTATCCTGCGTCTGTAATGGTTCTATAACACCATATCGTTTGGATAATTCTCTCGCTAATCCAGCTGCTGCACCAACATATCCTGGACCAGCATGAACGACAACGACCTGATATGGTTGTTTCCCATATGTTCTTACGTTTATCATCATTATCTCCCCAGTTATAACGGAACAGTTGATTATGTAATATAATACTTCGTATTGCATTATACACAATATAATAATATGATTGCAACAGTAATCAGATAAAGAGGAAATATGACCATCCTTAGATGACCATATCTCCTCTTTATCTTCTTGTGATCTATACTATTTATCTCTTACCCTTATCATAAGGAACACCTGCAGCTTTTGGAGCCTGAGAGTTCTTAGAAGTAAATCCTAATACGATTAAAGTTGCAATATAAGGAATCATCTTATACAAGTAACTTGGAATACCAAGCGATGCTAAGAATGGAATACCAGAATAAGCTGCAGCAACTGTCTTCATTAAACCGAAGAAAATCGCAGCACCAAGAATTCTAGTTGGTTTCCACTGACCAAAAATCAATACGGCAAGTGCAAGGAAACCGTAACCTGCTACCGTTGCGTTAAAGTTTGTAGAGGTTGGAATAACGAATACTAATCCACCAATACCACCTAACATACCGCTGATCATAACGCCTGCGTAACGAATTTTATAAACGTTGATACCTACTGAATCCGCTGCTTGTGGATGTTCACCACATGCACGCAAACGTAAACCAAACTTTGTCTTATATAATACGATTGCAGAGATGATTAAAACTGCAAATCCAAGATAAGTTGTCAAATATGCATTTTGAAAAAACATTGGACCAATCACCGGGATATCACCAAGTACTGGTACTTTTGCAATACGGAAAGTATTATTAAAGTTAATCTGTTGTACACCCTGAATCTGTCTTGCTGTAAAGATAGCAAATGCAGGAGCTACTAAGTTCAGTGCAGTACCAGAGATTGTCTGGTCTGCCTTCATATTGATAGCAGCATAGGCATGAAGAAGAGAAAATACAACACCTGTTAATCCAGCAATGATAATTGCTAAGATTAGTAATGGCTGTCCTGACATTCTGTCCTGAAACAGATTAATAAACAAAATACTTGTAAATGCACCAATGGTCATGATACCTTCTAATGCAATATTAACTACACCACTTCGCTCTGAAAACATTCCTCCAAGAGCAACGATCAATAGAGGAATACTAAATAACATTGTTTGCTGTATTAAGAAATAGAATGCATCCATTATTTTTGTTCTCCTCCATTCTCATTCGTTTCGCT
>JAQXNU010000136.1 GCA_029098165.1 Clostridiales bacterium | reverse complement strand
GGGATATTTTGTTTGAAAAAGATAAAATTTCTCGTTTTAAAGTGTAAGTATTTGTAGTAGAATTAAGCATAAGGAGTCCCTTTCTTTATTGTTTAGTGTAGATTTTGCTTGGACACCATTATTCTACTACAAAAAGGATGCAGATTCCTTATTTTTATGGGATTTTTTGAAAGTTGTTTATTGCAATATCGAGAAAGCTAAGGGTTTGTGGATAAAACTACGGAAACTCAAGGATACATAGAGTTGACATAATAAGAAATAAGTGGTAATGTATATAAAAATAAGTAGGAAAGAGAGGCATTCCGATGATACTTTGCATTTGAGAAACCACAATTTAAGAACTTTGTATCAACCATGTAAACCCACATGGTTATTTGTTGTGGAAAAATCAAAGGCAATAGTACACGTTATCTATTGATGTATTGATACAGATCAGCATGAATAGACCAAATGGAATGTTTTACTTAGCATATTAGTCGGGATATGCTTACCTTTACGTTTTTTTGATGTACGTTGTTTTGACCTTTTCCACATGGAAGAGGTCTTTTTTTATTCTTATTAAGGAAGTTATACAAAAAAATCACTTTGGGTAGGAACAAATTAAGACGTCAGAATTATGTTTGATCGATAAAGGAGAGCAAATTATGACTTACCAAATAAATAATGCCATTATTGGATATCCGGGAAACACATTACTTGATCATGTTTCTATGGAGATTAGAAATACAGAAAAAATTGCAATCGTTGGACGAAATGGTTGTGGAAAAACTACCTTGCTAAAAGTAATTGCAGGAAAGTTAGAGGTAGATAATTTAGATAGTGATGAAGATTTTTTTATTCATGCAGATGGAAATCCCACGATTGGTTATTTGGAACAGATTAGCTTCGAAAAGGAAGAAATCAGTGTTTATGAAGAATTATTAAGTGTATATTCGCAAGTATTTCATTTGAAAGAGCGTATGAAAGAGTTAGAAGAGAGGATGGAAACGGATGCTAGTGAAGAGGTCATAAATGAGTATGGAAAAGTATCGGAACGTTTCGAGAAAAGTGGTGGGTATACTTATCAGACAGAGATTGAGCAGATTTTCACGAAGTTTGGATTCACAGTGGAAGATTTGCAACGTCCAATCTGTAACTTCTCAGGTGGTCAGAAAACAAAAATTGCATTTGTGGAGTTATTGTTAAGTAAACCAGATATTATGCTGTTAGATGAGCCAACCAACCATCTGGATATGGAGACAATTGAATGGTTGGAGGGATATCTGAAAGGATATCATCATGCAGTTGTCATTGTTTCTCATGACCGTTTGTTTTTAGATCATGTTGTTGATATTACATACGAAATCGAATATAAAAAGATGAAACGATATGTCGGAAATTATACTGCATTCTTAAAACAAAAACGTTTGGATTATGAGCAGCAGTGCAAGGCATATGAGTTACAGCAAAAGGAGATTCAACGTCTCGAGACATTTATTGAAAAGTGGAAGAATACTCCGACGAAAGTTGCGATGACAAGATCGAAGCGTATGATGATTGAGCATATGGTTAAAGTACTAAAGCCAATGCGTTTTGATGAACGACGATTTCATACGAAATTTGTGCCTCATAAAGAATCGGCGACGGAAGTACTAAATGTGAACCATTTAAAGATTGGATATGACGAGGAATTGTCAGAAGTCTCTTTTTCTTTACGTAAGGGAAATTGTCTTGCAATCATCGGAGAGAATGGAAAAGGAAAGTCGACGTTATTAAAAACGTTAGTAGGACAAGTACAGCCATTAGGTGGAGATTTCAAATTCGGACGTGATGTAGAATGGGTATACTTTGATCAGGAATTGTTGGATCTTGATGAAAGTAAAACGATTATCGAGGAATTCTGGGATACGTATCCAACGCTTACTCGCACGGAAGTAAGAACAATTCTCGGAAATTTCTTATTTACGGAGGAGGAAGTGTTCCAACCGTTGAGTCAGCTGTCGGGTGGTGAGAAAGTAAGGTTATCTTTGGCCAAAGTAATGAAGAGAGGAGCAAACCTGATCATCTTAGATGAGCCGACCAATCACCTTGATATGGCTTGCAAAGATGCCCTAGAGCAGATGTTAAGAGAATATACAGGGACTATCTTGTTTGTATCGCATGATCGTTACTTTATTAATGCTCTAGCCGATTCACTGCTGATCTTTGAGAAAGAAAGTGTTTCCTATTATCCGTATTCCTATGAATATTATAATGAAAAAAAGAATCAGCAACGTGAAATTGAGTTGCAACGGGCAAAAGATAGAGCGCAGACGAAAACAATGGATTGCGAAGCTATGCCAAGTACCGAAAGATTGAAACAATCAGCAACTTCTTATAAGAACAATCCACAAAGAGAAGAAGAAAAACGATTACGCCGACTTGCACAGGTGGAAAAAAAGATTGAAGAGCAGGAACAGGTTGTGAAGAAGTGGAAACTCAAATATTCCGATCCTGAAATTGCTGCGGATTTCGAGAAGCTTGGCGAGTTCAATGACATAATCGTAGCAGAAGAGGAGAAGCTAGATGCATTACTAATGGAATGGGCAGGATTATGTAAATGATAAAGTCCACTTTGGCAATGAATTTAGGAAATAGCTAACTGTGCTGCAAAAACAAGGAACAGGTATCCAAATAGTTTTTGTATGAGTACCAAGCGTTTTGGCGAGTTTAGGAATTTTGCTTTGATTGCAGCAGCAAAGATTCCATAAGCCATGAAGACAAGATAAGTGATCAGCATAAATAAAAGCCCCAAAATCCAACATTGGTATTGATAAGATTTTCCACTGTCTTTAACATATTGCGGTAGAAAAGCAAAGAAAAGCGTACGATCGAACTGGATCAGGAAGGAATCATGACTTCAAGACTGCCGGCCCATCCTCCAAAACTTATCTTTACAACACCAAGTCATCAATTTCCGACGGGGGTCGTATTACCTGCAAAGCGAAGAATTGAACTTTTGCAGTATGCTAGAGAGCAAAATGCATATGTGGTGGAAGATGATTACGATAGTGAATTTAATTTTGATGGTAGTCCAATTACATCGATGCAGTTCTTGGATCCAGAGCATGTGATTTATGTTGGAACGTTTTCTAAGACATTTATGCCTTCCCTCCGAATTGGTTATATGGTCCTGCCGGATTCGTTGTGTGAACAAATGGGTAACATAAAATATGTAGCGGATCTTCATTCGCCAATTCTCGAGCAGCTGGCCATGGCAGCTTTTTTGGAATCAGGACAATTTGAACGACAGATTCGCCGAATGGGAAAGTTGTATCGAAGAAAGAGGGATCTTTTAATTCAGTGTTTAAAGGAGACGTTTGGCGAACAGATCGAATTTATGGGTGCAAACTCTGGTCTTCATTTTGTTGCGAAATTCCCAAGCGTTACAATAACAGAAGAACAGATCAAGGTATTAGCTGATTTAGGGGTAGAAATCGGTACGATAAAAAAACATTATGCAAGAATTACGACCAAAGAGTTAACAGATCATGGACTATTGATGGGCTATGGAAATTTACATATGGAAGATATCGAAGAAGGGGTGTCCATACTGGCTAAGGTACTTAAATAATAAGAAAAAAGCCAATAAGGTCGAATCATGATATAAAAATTTTACAAATAGACAAACTATGTGCTATAATCATATTCGGCATTCCTTTCAACATTCAAAAACCGATGCTTAGGGGGAGGCCCGTGATTCGATACCAGAAGAAAGATTGGAGTTTTTATGTTTCGATTTTATGTAGATAATTCAGCGATCATTGATGATGTGATCCATATTACAGGATCTGACGTAAATCATATAAAAAATGTACTGCGGATGAAAAAGGGTGAAAAGTTAATCATTTGCAATGGACAAGGACAGGACTATTATTGTATAATAGACGAGGTTTGCGACAAAGAAGTTATCGTCAATGTCGAAGAAAAGAAAGAATGCGAAGCGGAGCTTCGTTCCAATATATATTTATTTCAGGGACTTCCGAAGAAGGACAAGATGGAATTAATCGTTCAGAAAGCCGTAGAGTTAGGGGCGTATGAAGTGATTCCTGTCATGATGAAACGTACAATCGTCAAATTGGAAGACAAGAAAAAAGAATTAAAGAAACTAGAACGCTGGCAATCAATTGCGGAAAGTGCTGCAAAGCAGTCCAAACGCGGTATCATTCCACAGGTTCACGAAGTGGTATCTTATAAACAGGCAATTGAGATGGCAAAAGAGTTGGATATGGCACTTTTACCATATGAAAACGCGAAAGGAATTCAACATACAAAAGATCTGATCGCTCAGTGTCAAGGCAAAAAGAGCATTGGAATCTTCATTGGTCCTGAAGGGGGATTCGAGCCAGACGAAGTAGAGATGGCAATGAATGCAAATATTGAACCAGTTACTTTGGGTAAGAGAATCTTACGTACTGAAACTGCTGGATTGACTATGTTAGCGAATATCATGTTTGCGTTAGAACAGTAAGCGTAAACAAATAGGGAGAGATATGATGGAAGCGTATTTAGATAATGCTGCAACTACACGAGCAAGTGAATCTGTGCGTGCAATTGTAACAGAAGCACTTGGAACAAACTATGGAAATCCATCTTCTATGCATAGAAAAGGCATGGAAGCTGAAAAATATATTAAAGATGCCAAGGACATCATTGCAAAGACATTAAAGGTAGAACCAAAGGAAATCGTATTTACCTCTGGTGGTACTGAGTCGAACAATATGGCACTTGTCGGAACTGCATTAGCTAATCGTAGAGCTGGTAACCATATTATCACAACTCGTTTTGAACATGCATCCGTATACAATCCATTATTGATGTTAGAAGAGTTTGGATTTCGTATTTCATTTATTGATGTGGATGACAACGGACAGGTTGACTTAGATCAGTTGCTTAGTCAGATTTGTGATGAGACAATTTTAGTGTCTGTTATGTATGTCAATAATGAAGTTGGAGCAATTCTTGATATTGCAGGTATTAGCCGTGCAATTAAAGCAAAGAAACCAAATGTAATCTTCCATGTGGATGCGATTCAGGCATTTGGTAAATTGAAGATTTTTCCAAAGCGTGAGGGGATTGATCTGATGTCTGTCAGCGGACATAAGTTCCATGGACCAAAGGGCTCTGGATTTCTATATATTAAAGATAAAACAAAAGTAAAACCGATCATTTACGGTGGTGGACAGCAAAAAGACATGCGTTCTGGTACTGAAAATGTGCCTGCGATTGCGGGATTAGGTGTTGCTGTTCGTGAGATTTATGAAGATCACGAAGTAAAAGTAAAGAAAATGTATGAATTGAAAGAACACTTGATCAAGGGCTTACAGGAAATCGAAGGTGTAACAGTAAATGCAATTTTTGCGGATCAGACAAACTTAAGTTTAGAAGAAGCGATTCATAAGACAGCGCCTCATGTCGTAAGTGCAAGCTTTGCAGGAATCCGAAGCGAAGTATTGTTACATGCGCTCGAGGATAAAGGAGTCTATGTATCTAGTGGATCTGCTTGTTCTAGTAATCATCCGGCAATCAGCGGAACACTTACTGCTATTCATGTGAAACCTGAATTATTAGATTCCACAATACGTTTTAGCTTTTGTGTAAATACAACAATCGAAGAAATTGATTATGCGTTGGCAGCTTTAAAGGAGTTATTGCCAGTGCTTCGTAAATATTCAAGAAAATAATTGGAGGTACTTAAATGTACAAAGCGTTTTTAGTTAAGTATGCGGAGATTGGATTAAAGGGAAAGAATCGTCATGTGTTTGAGAACGCCCTTCGCGATCAGATTAGATTTAATCTGGAACGTGTTGGTGACTATTATGATGTATCCAAAGAACAGGGAAGAATCTTCATTGAATGCCGTGATGGTTTTGATTATGAAGAAACGGTAGAAGCATTAAAGAAAGTATTTGGTATTTGGGCAATCATGCCTGTTGTCGTAATCGACAGCATCGAATGGGAAGATATTAAGAAAGAGGTCGTACAATACGTTGATCAGTTCTACCCAGATAAGAACTTTACGTTCAAAGTCGAAGCAAAACGCTCCAACAAACAGTACCCTATCACTAGCCCAGAAATCTGTGTGAAGATTGGATCTGAATTACTACATGCATTCCCAGAGATGAAAGTAGACGTACACAATCCAGACGCTCGTATCTGGGTAGAAGTTCGTACAAAAGCTTATGTTTATTCTCAGGTCATTCCAGGACCAGGTGGTATGCCTGTAGGTACCGGCGGAAAGGCGATGTTACTATTATCTGGTGGTATCGATTCTCCAGTTGCTGGTTATATGATCAGTAAACGAGGTGTTAAGATTGATGCTACTTACTTCCATGCTCCACCATATACAAGTGAAAGAGCAAAGCAGAAGGTGGTAGACTTAGCAAGAATCGTTTCTGCTTACACAGGTCCGATCAACTTAAATATCATTGATTTTACGGATATTCAGTTATATATCTATGAGAAGTGTCCTCACGAGGAACTTACGATCATCATGCGTCGTTACATGATGAGAATTGCAGAGGAAATTGCTAAGAACAGCAACTGTCTTGGTTTGATTACTGGTGAAAGTATCGGTCAGGTAGCAAGCCAGACAATGCATTCCTTAAATGCGACAAACGCAGTATGTACGTTACCAGTTTATCGTCCATTGATTGGATTCGATAAGCAGGAAATCGTAGAAATTGCAGAAAAGATCAAGACTTATGAGACTTCCATTCAGCCTTACGAAGATTGTTGCACCATCTTTGTTGCGAAGCATCCAACAACAAAGCCAGTCCTTAGTGTCATCGAAAAGAATGAATTAAATCTTGCTGAGAAGATTGATGAGATGGTTCGTTATGCAATTGATAATCGAGAAGTGATCAAGATCGAATCTTAGAAATAGAAGAATTTTAGACAAGAAGAAAGAAAAGATGAATCATTCATAAAAGCTATTAGATGCTTAGATTACTTTTTTTCAAATTCTGAAAAACTTGCCGCCAGGGCAAATGCATATCAATAAACTTGGAGGTGAATACGGGTGCATATCATTAAGTTTTTTTGCGTCGACTGGCCGAAGGGAAAAGCAGCAAAAAAACTTAATGATATGCACCCAAATTCACTCAAAACCTAAAAAAATGCATTTGTCCCTGGTTCAATACCTAGAAACAAAAAAAGTGAAGAGTTGATACTCAACCCTTCACTCTTCACATTAATGTACAAATTACTCAACGATGTATGGTTTTAAAACTGCAAGAATTGCGTCCATGTTATCATCGCCGTGAATGCTTAAGTCGATTGGCTTAGATAAATCTAAACTGAAGATACCCATAATAGACTTAGCGTCGATTACGTATCTACCAGAAACTAAATCGAAATCGGAATCGAATTTAGTAACATCATTGACGAAAGATTTAACCTTATCGATAGAGTTTAAAGAAATTTTAACTGTTTTCATGTGAAATTCCTCCTTTATGTTTGTAATTTGGTAACCCCAAGTGAATACAATTGATGGAATACATAGGAAACCCCATCCACATTTATATACTAACTATTTGAGATATAATTGTCAATATACAAAGTGGCGAAAAAGTAGGTGTAGAAACTATGCAATTTCTTTATATTGAATAAGAAATAGGAATTAATGGAAAAGTACTAGCACTTTATCTAATTGTTTGTTCCAAAATGAATAACTTTTGGTGAGATATCTAGTTAAAATATATAATATATGTGTGTTTTTTAGAAAGGATTATTTATAATGATAGAGAACGAATTTAATTATATAGAAGGAAAAAAAGTTGCATTTCTGACTTTGGGATGCAAAGTAAATTCGTATGAAACAGAAGCAATGGAACAACTATTTGAAAATGCAAAAGCAAAAATTGTGGATTTTGATGAGATTGCCGATATCTATGTCGTAAATACTTGTTCTGTTACGAATATTGCAGACCGTAAATCCCGTCAGATGCTTCACAAAGCAAAGAAGAAGAATGAACAGGCGATCGTTATCGCTGTTGGTTGTTATGTTCAGGCAGCAAAAGAAGTTTTGTTAGAGGATTCTGCCATTGATCTTGTAATCGGTAATAATAGAAAGAAAGATATCATCGCAATTGTTAACCGTTATTATTCCGATCAGGATGCTTATGATGTTAAAGATTCAGTTAATATTATTGATATCGCAGAAGATGGATTCTACGAAGAGTTGAGCATTCAGTCCGTGAAGGAAAAAACAAGAGCATATATCAAGATTCAAGATGGATGTAATCAGTTCTGCAGTTACTGTATCATCCCTTATACGCGTGGACGTATCAGAAGTCGTAAGCAAGAAGATATCGTAGAAGAAGTAAAACGTCTTGTAGAAAATGGATTTAAAGAAATCGTCTTAACGGGTATCCATATCTCTTCTTATGGTCTTGAGACAAGAACAGTAAAAGAACAAGCTAGTTTACGTGCTGAGGATGGTTCTATGCCATTAATTTCATTAATGCAAGAATTGAATCAGATTGAAGGTTTGGAAAGAATTCGTTTTGGTTCCTTAGAACCAAGAATAATAACAGAAGATTTTGTCAAGACTTTAGCTGGAATTGATAAGATCTGTCCACATTTTCACCTATCCTTACAAAGTGGTTGTGATGCTACTTTAAAACGTATGAATCGTAAGTACACAAGTGAGGAATACTATGAAAGTTGTGTTCTACTTCGTAAATACTTCAAAGATCCAGCAATTACAACTGATGTAATCGTTGGCTTTCCTCAAGAGACAGAAGAAGAATTTGTAGCAACTGAACAATTCTTAGAGAAAGTTGCATTTGCACAGATGCATATTTTCCAGTACTCCAAGAGAAAAGGTACCC
The DNA here is from genome assembly GCA_029098165.1 of Clostridiales bacterium. GTDB lineage: Bacteria > Bacillota > Clostridia > Lachnospirales > Lachnospiraceae > Lachnoclostridium. Next base: position 14,101 of record JAQXNU010000136.1, on the reverse strand, counting down.
GTGCAGAACAGATGGAAGGCCAGGTTCCTGAAGAAATCAAACACAAACGAAGTGAAGCTTTGTTAGGACTTAATAAAAAATTAAGAAATCGCTATTTGGAACAATTTGTCGGAACAGACGATGAGATCTTAATCGAAGAAGAAATTACAATTGATGGTAAAACCTATATGGTAGGCCATAATAAGCGTTATGTACGCATTGCATTCGCGGCAGATGGTACCCCTTCCAATGAAGTGAAAAAGGTAAAAAATGTCGGATTTTTGAATGATGACGTTATGCTTTCCGAAATAATAGATTGAAATTTTCGAACATTTGTATTATGATAGAAGTAAGATGCGAATGAGAGAGATTAGTTGACAGCAAGTGAAGTGGTTTGGCGCATCATCTTGTTGTTTCGTTAAGACAGTTCAGGAAAGGCGTGTTGTGATGCAGGAGATGAATAATACACAGTATTTTAGAGTTCAAAAACAGCCAGAGTTGGTAGTAAAGGATATAATTGATATTGTTTATTTAGCTTTGACTGAAAAAGGATATAATCCTGTGAATCAGATTGTTGGATATATTATGTCCGGAGATCCTACTTACATTACCAATCACAGAAGCGCACGTAGCTTGATTATGAAGGTTGAGCGTGATGAAATACTGGAAGAACTAATGAATGATTATATTGATCATCATTTAAAGGGCAAAAAATAAGTAGCTATCACGTTATTAATATTCATGCAAAGGATTTTAAGATAGATCAAAAGACGTTAAGGTTAATCGTTGAGCGTGATAGTTACAAAAGATAAGGATTGGTGACATGAGAGTTCTTGGACTGGATTACGGTTCTGTAACCGTGGGCGTAGCTGTAAGCGATGCATTGTTAATGACTGCACAAGGTGTAGAAGTAATCCGAAGAAAATCGGAGACAAAGCTTCGACAGACACTCGCTCGTATTGAAGAGTTAATTAAAGAATATGAAGTAGATCGTATTGTTTTAGGATATCCTAAGAATATGAATAATACCATTGGAGTGCGTGCACAAAAATCAGAAGAGTTTGCAGAGATGCTTCGACGTCGTACAGGCTTAGAAGTCATTCTTTGGGATGAACGACTGACTACGGTAGCTGCTCATCAGGTATTAAATGCTGGTGATGTTTCACTAGAAAAGAAAATGCAGGTGGTCGATAAACTTGCTGCAGTATTTATATTGCAGGGATATCTGGATTTCCTCGCAAATCAAAAATAAAGTTAAGAGGTATTTATGGAAGATAACAAGGATTTACGCAAAATTAATTTTACAACAGAAGATGGTGAAGAAGTTGTTTTCTGCGTAGTTGAACAAACTAAATTAAATGGTGTTAACTATTTATTAGTAACAGAAGAAGATGATGACAGTGAAGGCGAAGTTGATGCTTATATCTTAAAGGATATGTCAAGCGAAGACTCTGAAGAAGCTGTTTATGATATGGTTGAAGACGACAGAGAATTAGATGCAGTTGCATCTTTATTTGATGAATTGTTAGACGACGATACTGATTTTATCTCATAAGCATAGAAGCAGTAAATTAAAACAAGCAAGGCATTTGCTGACTTGCTTGTTTTAAAAAAGTTATGAACTTTATGCTTGTGTGGCTTACAAGCATAAACAAAAATAGTTTACAAAAACATGATGCGTTGGGGCAGCTTACCAATGATTATGATCGAATAGAGAATGATATGCTGATTATAAAGAATTAGTAAATTTGCAATAGATATATGGATTGCTGTATGGAAATCGTAGGGCAGTTTTATATTTTCAATTAGAAAATTATGTGCATGTGCATAGTTAAATAGATTTAGAGAAGTTATGTGAGAAATAATATTAGTACGCAAGCGGTATGAATTTATTGGGATGAGTAGGTGATAGGATGACTGATATGCAAGAAAGATTTAAGACGCTGTTAAAACAAAATGGGTTAAAGGTTACAACACAGCGTGTAGCGATATTAGAGGTGCTTAGCAATCGACCGGGTGAGCACTTAACCGCAGAAGAAATCTATGATTGTGTAAAAGAAATGTTTCCGGATATTGGACTAGCTACGGTATATCGTACCATTCAGGTATTATCCGACTTAAAGTTAATCGATAAATTAAATTTGAATGATGGATATACTCGATTTGAGATTGGCAGCGATAGTGTTGGATCAAACTCTCATCATCACCATCATTTGATCTGTTTGGAATGTGGTCAAGTACTGACATTTCAGGATGATTTGCTCGAAACTTTGGAAGCGAAGATTGAAGAATCCATGGGATTTACGGTTGTAAACCATGAAGTAAAACTATATGGAACTTGTCTTGAATGTAAGAAACGAATAGGACATAGTCAGGAGCAATAATAAATCAGGTTCATCTGTTTGCACTACGAAATTACATAAATAATATTTTGGAGGTGCAATTTTGATAGAAAAAGAAATTAAGAAAAGTACGAATGCAGAAGGCGTGAAGAAGGAAAAGACAGCGGAGCGTCCTACTAGAGTGAGAAGAAAGCCTAAAGCGGCTATTAAGGTTGAACAAGTGGAAGCAAAGCAAAAAGAAGAGATTACGGTAACAGTAGAAGAGACAGAAGTAGTAAAGAAGCCAGCCGTTAAGATCATTCCACTTGGTGGTTTAGAACAGATCGGTATGAATATCACTGCTTTTGAATACGAAGACAGCATTATTGTAGTAGATTGTGGTTTAGCATTCCCAGAAGATGATATGTTAGGTATCGATTTAGTAATTCCAGATGTCACTTACTTAAAAGATAATATTCATAAAGTAAAGGGCTTTGTTATAACTCATGGACATGAGGATCATATTGGTTCATTGCCATATGTATTAAAAGATGTTAACGTGCCAATTTATGCTACGAAGTTAACACTTGGTATCATTGAAAATAAGTTAAAAGAACATAACTTATTAAAATCAACGAAGAGAAAAGTAATTAAATACGGTCAATCCATTAATCTTGGATGTTTCAGAATTGAATTTATCCGTACAAATCACAGTATTGCAGATGCAGCTGCATTAGCAATCTATACACCAGCAGGTATCATTGTTCATACTGGTGACTTTAAAGTAGATTTCACTCCTGTATACGGTGAAACCATCGATTTACAGAAGTTTGGCGAACTTGGCAAAAAAGGTGTCTTAGCACTTATGTGTGATAGTACCAATGTTATGAGACCTGGCTTTACCATGTCAGAGCGTACCGTTGGTAAGACATTAGATAATATATTTGCAGAGAACACAAAACACAGAATCATCGTTGCTACTTTTGCATCGAACGTGGATCGTGTTCAACAGATTATTAATTCTGCGGAAAAGTATAACCGTAAAGTTGTCATTGAAGGACGTAGCATGGTCAATATCGTTACGACGGCAGCGGAACTTGGTTATATCAGAATACCGGATGGTATCATGATTGATATCGAGCAGATGAAGAATTACTCCGATGAACAATTAGTATTGATCACAACAGGTAGTCAGGGTGAGACAATGGCAGCGTTATCTCGTATTGCGGCTTCCATTCATCGTAAGATCTCCATTACACCTGGTGATACTGTTATTTTAAGCTCTACACCAATCCCTGGTAATGAAAAGAATGTATCTAAGATTATTAATGAATTATCTGCAAAGGGTGCGAAAGTAATTTACCAGGATACTCATGTATCTGGTCATGCATGTCAGGAAGAAATCAAGTTAATCTATGCATTAACAAAACCTAAATTTGCAATTCCAGTTCACGGTGAGTTCCGTCACTTAAAATGTCATGCGGAACTTGCACAGGATATGGGTATTCCAAAAGATAATGTAGTAATCATGACATCTGGTGATGTACTTGAATTATCACAGGACAGTGTGAAAATTGTAGATCATATTCCAGCACAGGGCATCTTAGTTGATGGTCTTGGCGTTGGTGATGTTGGTAACATTGTATTGAGAGATCGCCAGCATCTTTCTGAAAACGGTCTCATCATTGTAGTTGTAACACTAGAGAAATACAGTAATCAGATTTTATCTGGACCAGATATCGTATCTCGTGGTTTCGTTTATGTCCGTGAGTCCGAGAATTTAATGGATGAGGCGAGAACAGTGGTTTGTGATGCGCTTGATAAATGCTTAAATAAGAACATGACAGACTGGGGCAAGATTAAAAACGAAATCAAGGATTCGTTAAGCGATTATCTATGGAAAAAAATGAAGAGAAATCCAATGATACTTCCTATTATCATGGAAGTATAGTGGTGTGAGGTAGTATATGGGTAAATCAACAAGTACAAGTGTAATACTAAAAATCACGAATGCAATCTTGCGAATATTCTTAAATATTCTATTTTATGTAGCTGTAGTTTGGATTACAATAACTGCTGGTAAATATGTATATGATTTTTCCTACCAATTATTTGGCTCAGTCCCAGCGGCTGAGGAACCTGGAAAAGACATTGATTTTCGTATTGAATCTGGGGAATCCACAATGGACATAGCGAAGAAATTAGAGTTTAATGGTTTGATTGTGAATAAGTATTCCTTCTATTTGAAAACTAAATTTAAGAGTTATGACATTTATCCAGGTACGTACGTCTTGAATACTTCAATGGATTACGATGATATCTTAAAAGAAATAACAGATCAAAAGAATTCAATTGTTAAGGAAGTAGCAAAACCGAAGGTAACCCCAACGCCGAAAGCAAATGAGGCGGATGGAACCCAAGGGGCGGAAAATATAATTCCATAACGTGATTGAAAGGGGGGCTTGTAAAAAGCGCCCCTTGTTTCATTCCATTATATTATATCAATGGATACACACATTATCGGGCGAATTGCCTGTAGAATTAGATTAGGAGAAAAAAATGATTGTAGATGAACATATCGTAGGGTATATCAATTCCATGGAGATTGATCTGCCAGATTACCTTAGAGAGCTCGAAGAACAGGCGTTAAAGGATGAAGTCCCTATCATTCGTAAAGAAGCTCAAACTTTACTGAAATTCTTCTTAGAGATGAAGCAACCAAAAGAGATCCTAGAAGTAGGGGCAGCGGTTGGCTTCTCAAGTTCCTTTATGAGCGAGTATATGCCAAAAGACTGTAGAATCACAACAATTGAAAAAGTTGAGATGCGCTTGGTAGAGGCCAAGAAGAACCTGCCAAATGCTCGTCGTGCGAAAGATATTACCCTTATGATGGGAGAAGCGATGGATGCACTACGAATGCTCAACGGTGAGCCACAGGAAACCGAAGTTACTATCTTTTATCCTGGTGAAAATGAAGTCCCATTAGCAAAGAAATATGATTTTATCTTTATGGATGCAGCAAAGGCACAGTATATGAATTTCTTACCTGAAATTATGAAACTTCTTGCAGATGGTGGATTATTCATTACGGATAATGTGTTGCAGGAAGGTAGTATTGCAAAGTCGAAGTATAGTATTACAAGAAGAGATCGTACGATTCATGTTCGTATGCGCGAATATCTTTATACGTTAACTCATATGCCTGAATTTCAGACGATGATCCTTCCAGTGGGGGATGGAGTCGCAGTTTCCATCTTAAAAAAGGAAGCTGCCAATGACTAGTTATATATTTAACGCACATTATTGTCAAAATAGGATAGAAAAAAAGTTTGGAATTTGTAAAAGAATGTGATATTATAGGAAAGCAAAGTGCTAATCAGCTTTGTATATGAGTGGTGATCGGATTGCAATGCAATCAAACAATAGAATGGAGATTTTTATGAGCAGAAGAGAGAAACCGGAATTATTGATTCCGGCAAGTAGTTTAGAAGTTTTAAAAACAGCGGTTATCTATGGTGCTGACGCTGTTTACATCGGTGGTGAGATGTACGGCCTTCGTGCAAAGGCAAAGAACTTTTCCTTAGATGATATGAGAGAAGGTATTGAGTTCGCACACAAATATGGTAAAAAAGTTTATGTTACTGCAAATATTTCAGCACATAATTATGATCTTAAGGGTGTAGAAGAATACTTTAAAGAATTAAAAGAAATCAAGCCAGACGCACTGATCATTTCTGATCCAGGTGTATTTGATATTGCAACCGAAGTTTGTCCGGAAATCGAACGTCATATCAGTACACAGGCAAACAGTACGAACTACAGAACATACCAGTTCTGGCAGAAGCTTGGAGCTTCCCGTGTTGTTTCTGCTCGTGAGATGTCATTAGCAGAAATCAAAACATTAAGAGAAAACATCCCAGATGATCTTGAAATTGAGACATTCGTACATGGTGCAATGTGTATCGCTTATTCTGGTCGTTGCTTATTAAGTAACTACTTTACTGGAAGAGATGCCAATAAGGGTGCTTGTACTCACGCTTGTCGTTGGAAATACAGCATTATGGAATCGACTCGTCCAGGCGAATACATGCCAATTTATGAAAATGATCGTGGAACATATATCTTTAACTCCAAAGATTTATGTATGATCGAATTCATTCCAGAGATCGTCGATGCTGGTATCGACAGCTTAAAGGTAGAAGGACGTATGAAGACAGCTCTTTATGTTGCATCGGTAGCAAGAACTTACCGTAAAGCAATTGATGATTTCTTCGAAGATCCAGAAAAGTACAAAGCAAACTTAGAGTGGTACCGTCAGGAAATCGCAAAATGTACGTACCGTCAGTTTACAACAGGTTTCTTTTTCCACAAACCTCAGACGGATGCACAGATCTATGATACAAACACTTACGTAAAAGATTACGTTTACCTTGGAACGGTACTTGATAAACGTGAAGATGGTGCAAGTGTAATGGAACAGAGAAATAAGTTCTGTGTTGGTGATGTCGTAGAAGCTATGAAGCCAAACGGTGAAAACTTAAGTGTTAAAGTTTTAAAGATTGAGGATGAAGAAGGTAACTTCATGGAAAGTTGCCCACATCCACAACAGAAGATTTTCGTTACATTTGATCAGAACTTAGATGTATATGACTTAATCCGTGTTAATAGTGTAGAAAAACCAGCAAGATCAGAAGAAGGAGGATGTTCTTCTGAAGGAGGATGCTCCTGCGGACACTAGGAATATAATAAATAAATAAGAAAACTGCAAAAGAGATGAGCGTGAGAGACGGGGAATCACATTTGAATTTGGCTAAGGATGTAAGAAAGGGAAAGGTAGCCAAATCCAAATGTGATTCCCCGTCTCTCTCCCCATTGTTTTCGCAGTTTTTTCTCCTTTTTTTCATACATAGTGAGGTTTTGTTAGACTATTGAATGTTGATTGAAATCTGATTCTTATGATGTACTGCTGCATCAAAATCAGTTTTAGGCATCATGACATCTCAGGGGCGCCAGGTTGTTAATCTACGTTTTTTTGTAAAATGTATAAGAACTTTTTAGTCATTTGCTTAGGCTATTTTGAGACATTGATGAATAAGATATCTTCTCGATGTCCCAAATCAAAGCAAATCCACTACAGGACCTCATTATGCTTCCCTAAAAAAGGAAGCGTTGTTTAGCAATTTTTCAAATTGCTAAAGCGACACTCCCTTTGCCCCTATAAAAACTATTATGACAACTAATTCTAGAACATATCAAAGCGACTGCGCAATTTTTTTAGAGCTTTCTTTTCGATTCGGCTTACATAGCTCCGGCTTATGTTTAGGCGATCAGCAATCTCACGCTGGGTAATCTCACGGCCGCCATGGAGTCCATAGCGTAACAAGATAATCTGTCGTTCACGCTCATTTAGACAATTCTCTATGAAATCATATAGATGCTTGACATTTTCGCGCAATTCAAATACGTCAAGTGCATCTTCTTCTGTACTTTCAATCACATCTAACAGATTAATCTCATTTCCTTCTTTATCTGATCCAATTGGCTCATACAAATAAACTTCTTTTGATTGTTTTTTCCCGCTGCGAAGCATCATTAATAATTCATTATCTATACACCTTGAAGCATAGGTGGCAAGGCGGATACCCTTTTCAGCATCAAATGTATCGATGGACTTAATTAGCCCAATTGTGCCTATAGAAATCAAATCATCTGTTTCTCTGTCCTGAGAGTTATATTTTTTCACGATATGGGCAACAAGACGCAGATTACGCACAATTAAAACATCGCGTGCGGTTTTATCGCCTGCTTTGCATAATAGTAGCATTTCGTTTTCTTCCTTAGCACTTAGTGGTTTCGGAAACGATTTCAAGCGGGCACCTCAACGCTTAGGGTTACTACTACTTTATGCCTTGTGGACAGTATTCGTGCCTTTCCCAATCTTTAATATTCATGTGAATTCATATATTTTCATTTGAAAGGAAGCTGATTAAATGGAATAAGACTAAGATATACTACATAGAATACTACGAAGTATTATTTAGGGGTATTAATATGCGTATTCGTATTCCTGCGATATACATAGTTGTTCTAGGAGCTTTATGTCTGATTATAATTGGAGGGGTTTATTTTAACCGCTCTGTCTTTGTAGACGATTCTGTTGCAGTTTCATCGACCAATAAGGAGGATAAGAAGTATATCAAATGGGTAGACTTTGATGTATGTTATTCTGCGTTGGATCAAGCATACAAGTATGATGTTGAAACCCATGGGAAAGAGATCGAACTTCATTGGATTGAGTTACTTGCATATTTAGGAACAAAGTATGGTGGAGATTTCAAGAATTATAAAGAAAAAGATATGGTGAAGTTAGCAGAATGTTTATTATCTGGGGAAGAGACAATGGAGAGCCTGACGAAAGATAAGAAATATTATTCCTATTATTATGAAGCATATGAAGCAGTCCTAGGTGGATTAGTCGGTGATTATGAGATTCAGGTATGGGAGCCAACGAAGGTTCCGACACCAACGGTAGAAGCGACACCTACACCAGAGGCTACAGCTACTCCAGAGGCAACCCCTACAGCTGTGACAACGCCGAATACAGAGCTTAATCAAACATCAGATGGCGAATCGAAGGATTCCAAAGAGGTTCCGAAGGAATTTCAAATGATAGATACATTACCAAATGAGTCAATCGAGGAAGATAAGACGGAAAATGCAGAGCCTAAAAAGATTTGGGAAAAACGGTATGGCCTAAAAGGGTTTAATCCGCTTGCACGAGATTACTATTACAATGATTTTGACGATTTTGGCGTATCTCGAAGTTATGGCTATCGTCGTCAGCACCTTGGGCATGATATGATGGGTTCCATTGGTTCTCCAGTCATTGCTGTAGAGTCAGGATATGTTGAGGCGATTGGGTGGAACCGGTATGGCGGATGGAGAATCGGAATCCGAAGCTTTGATGGAAAACGATATTATTACTATGCGCATATGCGAAAAGATCATCCATATGTAAAATGCCTAAAAGAAGGAAGTATTGTAACTGCGGGAGATGTCATCGGCTATTTAGGAAGAACCGGATATTCGAACAAAGAGAACGTTAATAATATTTCAACCTCTCACCTTCATTTTGGTTTACAACTGATTTTCGATGAGTCTCAAAAAGAAGGAAATAATGAGATTTGGGTTGACTGTTATGCCTTAACAAAGTTTTTATATCGGAATCGTAGTAAGACTGTAAAAGACCCTGAAACGAAAGAATCACATCGTGTCATGGAAATGAAGGACCCAGCGGTAATTCATTTTTTGGAAGAAAAAGAGAAGAAAAAGCCTTTAGATGAGAATGCACAAGACGGTGTCATAATTGAATACACAAAATAAAAAATTCATGGTATAATGTCGAAATAGAAAAGTAGCTGGAGAGTAAAATGAGATATCAAAAGAGTAGAAAGAAATTTACAAAAATAGTAGTACTGTTATTATTGATTGCAATAGAAACTGTGATTGTCATATGGCAGCAGGGATTAGAAAAAGTGGAAGAGGAGTGTTATCAACCAGTAGGAAGACTAGTTGAGGTCAATTCCCATCAGGTACATATGGTTGAAAAAGGGAAAGGAAAACCAATCGTTGTATTTCTTACTGGTTCGGGAACACCTTGTGCATATACAGACTTTTATCCATTACAACAGGAACTGTCCAAGTCGGCAAAAACCATTACATTTGATCGACCGGGATTTGGATGGAGTGAGAAAACACAGGTCGAGCGAACCATTGACCATCAAGTTATGGAGCTGGAGAAAATATTAAGTTACACCTCAAAAGCAAAGTCATATGTGCTTGTAGCTCATTCTCTAGCTTCTTTAGAAGCACTTCGTTTTGCACAGCAGTATCCAGAACAGGTGAAAGGGATTGTATTCTTGGATTGTGGAAGTCCAGAGTTTTATAAAGAGGATTCTGAAACAAAGTCTGTCGCTATCAATCGTGCCTGCGCATTTTTGCGAGTTAGCGGCTTGAATCGTTTAGTCAGTGGGTTAGTTAAGCCTTCTTTTGTAGGCGAAGATATTCGATATAAAAATCTGCCAGAGGAGTTAAAGAAGTTGGATTTATCCATGTATAACCGATTTCTTGGAGATCCAGACAATCTTGAGAATATTCTAATGATGAATGAGAATGCAGAAACAGTGCTCTCTAATAAGAAGAAGATGGACATCCCTTTCTTAGTCCTTAGCTCGGATCAGGATACAGGTTGGACGGAAACACAAAAGCAGCTCGGCGAGTGGTCTACCAATTATCAGCAGATTGTATTAAAAGATTCGAGTCATTACATTCACTGGTCCAATACGGATGAGGTGATTGCTTTGATCAATGACTTTATTAAGGACAAGCATTAAAGGTAACTATCTTATTCCGATAGAAAACTATCTTTTTTCAATAGTGTGATTGACATTATTCTGAAAAAAGAATAGAATAAGGCAATTATAGTCGTGGTAAATCCAAGATATAATTCAAAATATTTACAATATGAGCAAGATAGGAGAAAACATGAGTTATCAATATCTATTGTTTGATTTGGATGGAACACTAACAGATCCAGGAATAGGAATCACGAATGCGGTTATGTATGCGCTAAAGAAGTTTAACATCACCGTAAATGACAGAGCATCTCTATATAAGTTTATCGGACCTCCTCTAATTGAATCATTTATGGAGTTTTACGGATTTACGAAAGAAGATGCAATGAAAGCCGTGATTTATTATCGTGAATATTATAATGATAAGGGATTGTTTGAGAACAAACCTTATGATGGAATTGATAACGTCTTACAAGAATTAAAAGATGCGAATAAGACGTTAATCGTTGCAACTTCAAAGCCAACCATCATGGCTGAACGTATTCTGAAACATTTCGGATTGGATTCCTATTTCACTGATATTGTTGGAAGTAATATGGACAATACGAGAACAAAGAAACACGAAGTGATCGAATATGTTTTAGAAAGTCATCATATAACCGATTTGCATGATGCGATTATGATTGGAGATCGAAAACATGACATCAATGGGGCAAACGTTTTTGGATTAGATTCCATCGGTGTTTTATATGGTTATGGTGATCGAGAAGAGCATCTAGAAGCGGGAGCAACTTATATTGTAAAAGAGGCTAAGGAGATTGTCTCCTTAGTAATATAGCAATCAGAATCAAGAAACTTGCATGTTCTTTCAGAGATGATTTGGAATATGCAAGTTTCCGTATTTTACATAATAAGAATTTCTACCATGGAACTTCATGATTTCTTAATAATTTGTTTCTAACATCTTTCATTTCCTTTTGTTATTCTAATGGCGAGAAAGAAATGAAGGAGATGTTAGCTATGGGACAAAAGAAAAACAAACCAGCAATCGTATCAATGATCGGATGTATAGTCATCGGTCTTGTTTACGCAGTAACCCTATTAAAATTAGTTGTATTTAAGAACGGATTTACAACTTCATTTAGAGGATTGAATTTAATTCCTTGTCAGTTTATCGTAGATCTGATCAGTGGTCAGATGTCAGTTTCAATACTCTTAAAGAACGTTTTAGGAAATATTGCAGTATTTGTTCCTATGGGAATTCTGTTACCTGTAATATATAAAAAATTATCTATTAAAAAGACAGTAATGATCGGATTTTTTGTAAGTTTAACGATTGAACTAGCTCAGTTCATCATTGGTTTAGGTATCTGTGATATCGATGATCTTATTACGAATACCATTGGCGTTTTATTAGGTGCATTGATATATGAGAAGTTAACGAAGAGTTGGGATGAACATTGGGAGAATTCTTTTGCATCATTTATGATGTTATGTTTTATTGGAATGAGTAGCGCTTTATTATTATTCTTTTTTGGATATGGTAACCATTTGATTGAAACACCGGTCGTAATGGTCAATGAAGAAGTGTTAAATGGTTTGGAGAAACTTAGTTCCATCGAGATACGATGCGAAAATATTGAGGATTCAAAGATTATTGGATATCAAAATATGTATAATGAGCAAGGGTTTCTAAATGGAAGTACTGAGGTTTCCTATCCAATGAATGAGGATTCAACTTACTATCAAGAAACGATTACCGCATCCTATTCCATCAATGGTAACGTTAATAAAGTTACGACTACTTATCAACAGATTACAAAAGAAGAATTTTTGGAGATCATTAAGAGAAATAATGTTTTTACGGAAATCTGGACTAATGATGCGAATGAGTGTTATGCAGCCATGGCTACCATCCATGAAAGATAGTGAGTAGAAGCGTTTTCTTATATCTCTTCTTTTGTGCGAGGGAGCGCAGGAGAGCGTGGAGAGAATCATTTTTTTTGGGGAGTCTTTCAAACAGAGAGGATTGTGCTGGTATGGGAAAAATTTGTGCTTTGGGCACAAGAAATTAAAGAAAAAGTTACATAACAGAGAATTTCTTAACTTAGGAAGAAGAATTAATTGACATCTTTTACGAATAAGAATAAAATATGGATGTTGCCGGAGCGGCTTTTGCTACCATTTTAGCTCAGGCAGTCAGCGTAGTTTTATCGATCATTATCATTCGAAAGCAAAAACTACCATTTACCTTAACGAAAAAGGATATATGTTTTAATCCAGAAATTAAAGTTGTATTCGGACTTGGATTTCCAATTGCTTTTCAAGATTTATTAGTAAATATCTCATTTTTGATCTTATGCTCCATCGTAAATAATATCGGACTCGAAGCATCGTCAGGATATGGCATCGCTCAGAAAGTCATTAACTTTGTTATGCTGATCCCATCGGCACTGATGCAGTCCATGTCTGCATTTATCGCACAGAACGTCGGAGCAGGCAAAGAAGATCGTGCAAGAAAGGCAATGAGGACTGGAATGGGTATTGGAGTAGCTATTGGTGTGTTTATCTTTGCACTGGCATTCTTCCGTGGAGATGTACCATCACAGTTATTTACTTCGAATGCAGCTTACATTAAAAAAGCTGCAGAGTATTTACGAGGATTCAGCCCAGAAGCAATTCTTACTTGCATTGTATTCAGTTACATCGGTTACTTTAATGGACATGGAAAGACCTTACCAGTTATGTTACAAGGAATTTCAGCATCATTTTTAGTACGTGTACCATTTTCCTATTTATTTAGTTTAAAAGAAAATGTGACTTTAGTTGATATTGGTATCGCCGTACCTTTAGCATCCGTTTACGGAATCGTATTCTTTACCATTTACTATATTATTTATACGAAACAAAGGAAAAAGGAGATTACATTATGACCTATATAGCTAGTATTGCAATTGCGGTTTGTAACTTTCCGTTAGTTGCAATACTCTTCACTGCTCCGTATGCGACACGTCAATACCGAAAATTTGGTGCTTGTTAGTTTTTCGAACGATTCTACCTTCGCTATTATTTTAAAAGGAATTTAAAGCAGACGATTTTCATCTCGTCTGCTTTATCTTTATGATCCGTTTCTTTATCAGTGTGATTCGAATGATTATGAAAAAAGACGATTCTTATCTTTGTGAAAAGTGGAGCAAGACTCACAATGTCAGTACTGTCTTAGAAACTCAAAAACAGAATATGAATTATAAAGTAGAGCTGTGAAAAGCCATAAAAATAACATGTCAATTAAGAAAGACAGGGCGTTAAAAAATCAAAATGAACACTGAGGAAAGAGACGGGGAACCACAATAGAAATTGGCACACTCCGGCCGACAGGGACAGGCAGACAAAATCTAATATTGTTACACGCCACATTACGGAGCTTTTTTGAAGTTTTTTTTAATG
>JAQXNU010000135.1 GCA_029098165.1 Clostridiales bacterium | reverse complement strand
TGTGATCTCGCTAGTTCCGTCAAGATCGGTAGGCGCACCATCTAACATAACGAATGTTACATCTGGATACTGAGTCTGGGCATCAAAAAGTGCCTTTTGGAATGCAAATCCTGGACAGATTACGATTTTAGCTCCACCCTTTACTGCTATTACCGCTTTTCCCGCATCCTGTGAACAACGTTGCTGTTAACATAACGAAACATAAAACTAATGTACCTTCTTTTCTCATAAAATAAATCCTTTCAAAGTTCCAAACTGTATTTTTATCTATTATATCTATAGTTTGAAATTGAGAAAGGACATTTGTCCCTTTTTTATAATGTTTTACAAAAATTTTTTGGTTATGAAAAAAAGACTGTTACCTTTAGGTAACAGTCTTATAAGAATCCTCTACTTACATACTTAATTATTCAGCTGTAGCGATGATTTCCTTCTTGTTGTAAGAACCACAAGCTTTACATACACGGTGAGGCATCATAAGCGCTCCACACTTGCTACATTTAACTAAGTTAGGGGCAGTCATCTTCCAGTTTGCACGACGACTATCTCTTCTAGCTTTGGAATGTTTATTCTTTGGACAAATAGCTCCCATTGATTACACCTCCTTAAAATTGTTAAAAATATCTCGGATAGCAGACATTCTTGGGTCAAGTTCTGTACGATCACAACCGCACTCCCCTTTATTCAGGTTAGCACCGCAGACCTTGCAAATACCTTTACATTCTTCGCTGCACAGAACCTTCATTGGGAAACCTATCAAGACTTCTTCATAGATCAATTGATCTACGTCTAAATCATATCCGGTAACATAACTTGTTTCATCTAAATCCTCGGCACGCTGTTCCTCAGATATTGAAAAATCAATTTCTTTTGCTGTATCAATTTCTATTGGGACGATTACATCCTCTAGACATCGATCGCAAGGAACTACTAACGTTAAGTTCGTTTTTACTTCCACTAGGATCTTTTTAGAACCTAGGTTTGTAAGTCGTACTGTCACGTCATCCTTTTGGCTTACTTCATACTCGCAGCCATTAATCGCAAATGTTTTTGCTTCTAGTGGAAACTTGTATGACTTAACCCCTTCCGGGATATTCATGATCTCAGACACTTGTATTATCATACGGTACTCCTGTCTAAAAAACGCGATATATCAGCGCCCAAAAATTCACACTGTTAGTATTATAACTACTTACAGATGGTTTGTCAACTACATTTAACAAACCATCTGCAAATTATGACAAGCAAGTTTTTACAAACTTGGTTTTCTTATTCTAATAGAAAAATTATAACTAAACAAGTGCTACAGTCTCGCGGCAAATTGCAAGTTCTTCATTTGTTGGGATAACCATGATCTGAACTTTAGAAGCTGGAGTAGAGATCACTAATTCTTTACCTCTCTGAGAATTCTTCTCAGCGTCAAGTTCAACGCCCATGTATCCTAAGTGAGCACATACAGTCTCTCTGATGTTCTTATCGTTTTCTCCAAGACCAGCTGTAAATGCGATTGCATCAACACCGTTCATAGCTGCGATATAAGAACCAACATATTTAGCTACACGGTAACCATATGTTGCAAGAGCTTCTTTTGCGTGTTCGTTGCCTTCTTTCGCTGCTGCTTCAAGATCTCTAAAGTCAGAAGATACACCAGACATACCAAAAACACCAGACTTCTTGTTAAGAACGTCCATAACCTGGCTTAATGTAAGGTTTTCTTTCTTAGCTACGAATTCAATGATCGCTGGATCAAGATCACCAGATCTTGTACCCATGATTAAACCTTCAAGTGGAGTAAGACCCATGCTTGTATCAACGGATTTACCGTTCTTTACAGCAGAGATACTTGCACCGTTACCAAGGTGGCAAACGATAACCTTAGAATTGTTAGGATCTAACTTACCAAGATCGATTGCACGCTGGGAAACGTAGCTATGACTTGTTCCGTGGAACCCGTATCTTCTTACCTTGTATTTGTCATAGTATTCATGAGGAATACCGTAAAGATAAGCTTCTTTAGGCATTGTCTGGTGGAAAGCAGTATCAAATACAGCTACCATAGGAACGTTTGGCATTAAGTGCATGCAAGCATTGATACCAATAACGTTTGCTGGGTTGTGTAATGGAGCTAAATCGTTACATTCTTCGATTGCTTTTAATACTTCATCAGTAATTACTACAGATTTAGCAAATTTTTCTCCACCATGTACTACACGGTGTCCAACAGCATTAATCTCTTCTAAAGATTTAATTACGCCATATTCTGGGTTTGTTAAAGCTGCGATTACAGCTTTAATTGCAACTTCATGATTTGGAAGTACATCATCGATCACAACTTTTTCGCCGTCTCCAGCTTTATGAGTTAACTTTCCATCAATTCCAATTCTTTCGCATAAGCCTACTGCTAATGCCTGTTCGCTCTCAGAGTCAATTAACTGATACTTTAAAGAGGAACTACCACAATTAATAACTAAAACTTTCATATCAAATCTCCTTTTCTATTTGGAAGCAGCTTGTACTGCTGTAATAGCGATAACACCTACGATATCATCAGAAGAACATCCTCTGGATAAATCGTTAACTGGTGCTGCAATACCTTGTGTTAAAGGTCCATAAGCTTCTGCCTTAGCAAGGCGCTGTGTTAACTTGTAACCAATGTTACCAGCATCAAGATCTGGGAATACTAATACGTTAGCTTTACCAGCAATTTCACTACCAGGTGCTTTCGAAGCACCTACGCTTGGAACGATCGCAGCATCTAACTGGAATTCACCATCGATCTTATATTCTGGATATAATTCATTTGCAATCTTAGTAGCTTCTACTACTTTATCTACGTCTGCATGTTTTGCACTACCCTTAGTAGAGTGAGAAAGCATAGCAACAACTGGCTCTTCACCAACTAATTGAATAAAACTCTTTGCTGAAGAACCAGCGATTGCTGCTAATTCTTCAGCAGTTGGATTCTGATTTAATCCGCAGTCTGAGAATACGAAAGTACCATTAGCGCCCATATCACAATTTGGAACAACCATGATAAAGAACGCAGAAACTAACTTTGTGTTAGGTGCTGTTTTTAATATCTGTAAACAAGGTCTTAAAGTATCTGCAGTAGAGTGACAAGCACCAGAAACTAAACCATCAGCATCGCCCATTTTAACCATCATTACACCGTATGTAATGTAGTCTGTTGTTAAAATTTCTTTTGCTTTTTCAGGTGTCATACCCTTTTTAGCTCTTAATTCAACTAATTTATCTACATAAGAAGCAAGTTTTTCAGATGTGTGTGGATTAACGATTGTAGCTTTGCTAATATCTAATCCTTCTGAATTCTTCTTAACTTCTTCCTCAGTACCAATAATAACTAAGTTTGCATTACCTTCTGCTAATGTCTTAGCAGCTGCTTCGAATGTTCTTCTATCCATACTCTCAGGTAATACGATAGTTTTCATATTTTGTCTAGCTCTAACTTTAATGTCATCAATAAATCCCATAATAAAACTCCTTTCAGTATTATGTAGTTAGTTTTAACCATTCATTTTTTGTCAATACATCTTTTTAAAATTTGTTCTACAAGTTTGTTTGGTATTTCTGATAACAAGTAGTAAATTTTAACCCAATTGACAATCCACGTAACATTATAATACTGTTTTCCAAAGTATACAAGTGAAATTTATGTAAATGCTTACAGCTGTTGTAATTTATGCCATATATCTGTAGTTTGCTATAGATTTGCCTACTTTATCATTGTTCTTCCACCTTCCTGTTGAACGGTTGTTATTTTTTTTTCTTTCCACTATAATACTATGTATATCAAGCTATATCGGAAGGAATTATCATGAAAACTGTAGGAATCATTGCAGAATATAATCCATTTCATAATGGTCATCTTTATCAGATCAACAAAATCAAAGAAATAACGAACGCAGATTATGTCATTGTTGTTATGAGTGGTAATTATGTACAACGAGGCACTCCTGCCATTCTCCATAAATATGCCCGAACGCAGATGGCTCTCTTGAATCATGTAGATGCTGTCTTCGAACTGCCTGTGTGCTATGCAACCGCCAGCGCAGAATACTTTGCATACGGTGCCATTTCTCTCTTGCAAAAACTTGGAGTTGTAGACTATCTCTGTTTTGGAAGCGAATGCGGCGATATAACCTTACTACAAACAATTGCACAGTTTTTAATAAACGAACCTGATGATTATAAAGAAGCACTCCTGCGATACCAAAAATCCGGTGAGACTTACCCAAAAGCAAGAGCTATGGCAATTATAGAAACTCTCAAAGAATCATCCGATGTTAACTCTAAGGAACTATATGATGTGTTAACATCTCCAAATAATATTCTTGGTATCGAATATTTGAAAGCACTCAACAAATTAGATAGTACAATGGAACCAATCACCATCCTGCGCAAAGGAGCAGGCTATCACTCTGAAGAGATGGAGGAGGTTAATCCTTCTGCAACAGCGATACGAAAACACTTGATTGAGTACAGTACCACGGAAACACTTACCCAGCTCCCTAATTCCTGTATCAACTTATTAAAAGAGTTATATCAAGTATCCTACCCAATGACTGCAGATGACTTCTCTTCTCTACTATATTATCAGCTATCGCAAAAGAAAGATCAACTGACAAGTTATCAGGATGTTTCCGGAGATTTAGCAAATCGTATTCAAAATCTTTTGGTTCCTAACATGGAATATACTTCATTTACGGATACCTTAAAAACAAAGCAATTAACACTAACAAGAATCAACCGTTCCCTGCTTCATATCCTTCTTAATTTAAAGCAAAGTGATTTTGAAACATTCCAGATGAACAATATCATGTATGCAAGACTTTTAGGATTTCGAAAAGAAAGTAGTGGAATTTTAAAAGAGATACAAAACAAACGGAGCTGTCCATTAATCACTAAGGTTGCAGATGCAAGGGTTCTTCTGTCCGATCATGAATACAAGATGTTTCTGTATGACATCAATGCGTCCCATCTATATGATCAGATGATCTATATGAAATTTAAATATAAAATGAAAGACGAATATACCTTTGGTCCTGTCATAATATAATAACTAAATAATATAATAAACTAACCATGCTTTTAAGAACAGTTCGTCTGTATAGGTATAACATGAAAGCTGATCTATCTTCATATGCAAATAGAACCCGTTTTAAGAACAGATTGATTAAGATCAGTCTGCTCTTACTTTTGATTCTTATTCTGCTGTTTCCTTCCGAGGCCTTTGCCGGTGCTCGAAATGGACTGTTGCTTTGGTGGGATACCTTACTACCAACGCTGCTTCCATTTATGATCATCTCAAACCTGATCGTGAAATTAAGGATTACGAAATTACTTTCTACCTTGCTATATCCCATTTTTCGTTGGTTCATACCAATCAGCCGTGATGGTTGCTATTCTGTTTTTATTGGTTTTCTTGCAGGATATCCAGTCGGTGCAAAGACTACGGCTGATTTACGACAGAACAGAGTCATATGTACAAAAGAAGCACAGATGCTCTGTGCTTTCTGTAACAATGCAAGCCCCATGTTTGTTCTAAGTTATATTACAGCCATTCAGCTTTCTTCGCCAAAACTAGGAGTCCCTCTTCTCATCATATTATATCTCTCTTCCTATTTAAGTGCGATGATCTGGTATAAGTTTATCAGCAAAAAAGATAGTACGATCCTTCCTCGTTTAAAAGCAACTGCAACTGAAGATAAACTCGTTACGACCTCTCCAAAATTTGAATTTACGATGCTAGACGAAGCCATCTTAAGCGCATTTGAAGTCGTTACAAAAGTAGGCGGTTATATTGTATTGTTCTCTGTATTAGCATCATTTATCACAAATCTTCCTGTGCCCTACAAAACACCGATTCCTTACATTACTGGCGTTATCGAGATTACAACGGGCATACATAATATAAGCTGTCTTCCAATCAGTACAGACATGAAACTAGTATCCATTGCAGCTATCACTGCTTTTGGTGGCTTAAGTGGATTTGCGCAGACAAAATCTGTAATCTCAGGATGTAATCTATCATCTGCACACTATCTCATCTGCAAGATCATTAGCACAGGAATTGCAATCGTTTTAGCGTTAGGATATGTATTCTTTTTTTGAAGAAATCAAATAAGGCGGATTCCCTTCTCTTAGGTAACCCGCCTCTATGTTTGTTCTTTTCTAATATAAATTAATCAATATCTTCTAAGAATTTATTCTCATCAAAGTTAAAGTCATCATTCTCATCATAAGACCCTTGACTAGATGCAACCTCATTACTAGCATCCTCAGGTACTTCTGGAATCACCTGTGGTTGTGGACTTAATTGTTCTGTTAACTCACGACGATTGCTTACTACTGTATCTAAGTTGCTCTTTAAGGAATTCACTAATGCTTCTGCTCTAGCTTTTGTGCTTTCAAATGCATCATTTAAGATATTCTCAACATCACCTAGAATTTCGTTCGTATATGCTAATGCACCAGAGCGTATCTGTTCTGCATCCTCATTAGCACTCTTTAACATTGCTTCTGCCTGTGCACTTGCACTGCTTACCATCTCATTTGCCTGATAGTATGCCTGTTGCATGATTTCATTCTCATTTACAAGAGTTTTCGCTTTTTCTTTTGCTTCCGCCTGAATCTGTAATGCTCTTTGTTCTGCGTCTGCAATGATAGCGTCACGATTAGCAATGATTTTCTGATAACGCTTAATTTCATCCGGAGTACGAAGACGTAATTCATCCAATAAATCATAAAGCTGATCCTTTGGTACGATTACCTTAGTCTGAGATAAAGGCTGCATCTTACAACTTTCAACAAACTCATATATATCCTCAATTAATTGTTCAATTCTACTCATTGCCATACTACTCACACTTCTTTCCCCTATATTTGTCGTAAATAATCGGAACAATACATTCCGGAACAAATTTGGCGATATCCCCACCATAACTTGCTATTTCTTTTACAATACTTGAACTCAAGTAAGAATATTCAACACTTGTGGTAAAGAATACAGTATCAATATCTGAATTTAACTTACTATTAGTCTGTGCAATTTGAAGTTCGTATTCAAAATCTGTTACCGCACGCAGTCCTCGTATTAAAACAGTCGCGTCAATTTCTTTGGCGAAGTCAACAGTCAATCCATCAAACGTCTGTACTTTAACATTTGGAATATCTGCTACCACCTGTCGAATTAATAAAACTCTTTCGTCAACCGAAAACAACGGTGCCTTAGAGCTGTTATTTAACACCCCGATGACTAGTTCGTCCATAATTTTAGATGCACGTCGAATTACATCTAGGTGACCTAATGTAATTGGATCAAAACTTCCTGGATAGATCCCTCTTTTCATTCTGTCCTCCAAACGGCAAATCCGTTATTCTTTTATCTCTATAAATACATGTTTATTCGTTTTATATGTTTTCTCTCTCACTACTTTAAATCTTGAATTCTCAAGGTAATCAAACTTCGTTTTAAGAGATGCTTCCACAACAATAATTGTATCATGATATACAATCGTAGAATATTCTAATGCTTGTAGAACTTCTTTCTCATATTCATGATCGTATGGTGGATCCATAAATATCACATCAAAAGCTTTACCAGCGATCTCCATTGCACGCACTACAGACAGAGCGTCTTTTTGTAGTACAACAGACTTATCCTCAAAGTGTGTAGCTTTAATATTAGAACGTATACAATCACATGCTGCTTTGCTTGTCTCAGCAAATACTGCGAATGATGCGCCTCTGCTCAATGCCTCAATGCCAATTGCACCACTACCACTAAAAAGATCGAGAAAATCACAATCAGCTAAATATCCATTTAAGATATTAAAGAGAGTCTCTTTTGTTCGATCTGTAGTAGGCCTGGTATCTAATCCATCCGGTGTCTTTAATATTGTTCTTCTTGCCTTACCAGCGATCACTCTCATAAAATCTACTCCATATAAACTCTGGCACATTATAACCTTTAAGTTACACCACGCCCATTTTCATTAAATATACCTTTATTTTATTATATAATTCAAGTTTGTCAACTTATTTTTCACATAATGCCTCGATATATTGTATTATATTTGGAATTATAGAATTTTACCTATGAATTCAGAACGTATACTCTGTTTTTTACAAAAAAATGGTACAGCTGAAGCCGTACCATTTTTCCACTGTATTTAATCCGTATGATATAAATCTTCGTTTTAATTTACAGTTCAGTTTCGAAGTCGCTATTTCCCAGCCATCTTCTCTTCTTGAGCTTTGATCATCTTCTTAACCATATAGCCACCAACGCTACCATTCTGGTAAGAAGTTAAATTACCATTGTAGCCCTGAGTTAATGGCACACCAAGTTCAGATGCAACTTCCATCTTAAAACGATCCATTGCTTCTTTAGCTTCAGGTACTTCCACGCGATTTCTACTACTCATAATAAACTCCTCCATTTCAGTATCTGATTACTTAAAGATTTGACAATCCGGTAATTGAAGTAATCAGTGAATGTTGTTGTTTGTTACGCTCTTAGTATATGCATCAGATCTAATAATACACTGGTATGTTATGGTGTGAAAGGTATTAAATATCCAGTTGGTGAGTCTTTAGCCATCGTCTTCTTAATTCATAATCAGGAAGTATTTTTTTCACTTCGGCCCAGAATTGTGGGGAATGATTTAGCTGTTTTAAATGACATAATTCATGAACGACCACATAATCTAATATTTCAATTGGTGCAAGAACACATCTCCAATTGAAATTTAAATTTCGTTTGGAAGAACAGCTGCCATAACAACTTTTTTGTTCTTTAATACGAACATGTCCAAATGGCTCTTGAATGATTTTATTGTAATATGAAATCCGTTCCTTATATACTACCGTTGCCTGATTTAGATACCATGTTCGGAAAGCCTGACGAATAGCTTGCTGGTCATAGCAACTATAATGAATCTGAAAATGATCATTTACAAGATGAATCTCTGGCATCATAAGTCCATTATACCGAAAAAACTTTAATGGATATTCTTGTCCCAGATAAGGCATCGTACTATCAGGTTCATATGTTCTAACATTAGTATCTCTCACATGACTACGTTCTATCATTTGTTGCTGTTTTTTCTCAATCCAGCTTCTTTTTTGATTTATGATACGTTCAATTTCTTTTTTTGCAACAAAACGAGGAGCACGAACACACACGGAACCATCTTGATTGATGCAGATACTCATTGTTTTTCGATTACTATAGATAATAGAATAGTTGATCCCGAAAGATTCCACTTGTGCTCTCCTTTCTCCTGATTTCTTTCACCGCTATTCTATCAAAGTCATAATCGTGCGTCAATGTCTGTTCAAATCCTCAAAAAACATCCCCAAATCTAAAAAAAGCACGTATTGTAAGCTATAGACAGTTCTCTTAGTGTATAGTACAATGAAAGAAATACGGATGGAACCACGAAACGTTCCATTTCATAGACTTACATATCGTTGGAGGTTATATGTATGAACGTACTAATTAGTGGATGTCTTCTTGGCATCAACTGTAGATATGATGGAAAAGGAAACTTAATCCCTGAGATTAGCGAACTTTTAAAGAAACATAATTTAATTCCCGTATGTCCCGAACAGCTTGGAGGGCTTGTAACACCACGAGAGGCTGCCGAAATCAGAAATGGACGTGTAGTTACGAAATCAGGAATTGATATTACCGAGGAATTTACCAAAGGTGCACTAGAAGTTTTGCGCCTTGCCAAGTTATATGGGTGTACCGTTGCGATATTAAAAGAACGCTCTCCATCCTGTGGTAGCAACTGCCGTTACGACGGAACATTTTCTGGAACCTTAATTGCTGGCGATGGAATCACAGCCGAACTATTAAAAGAAAATGGAATCACAGTATACGGTGAAAGTGACTTATCACAACTTTTATAACTTTTAAACCACATAATATTTAAGATTAGAAAAAAATACTGTCTCCAATTTCGTGTTTTTCCTTATAATAGTAATAAAGAATTAGGTAACTATGCTACTTTAGTTACCTCGCTATCAAGAGGGGGGAAGCTTAATGACAACTCTATGCCTTGCCATTCTCGGTGCCAGTCTTGTACTATTAATCTTAACACCTTGTTATTCCTATCTTTCTAGGCATTCGAATCATAAGGTCCTAACACTCACAGTCAAAGGATTGACTACTGGCGTATCCTTAATCTTTGCGATCAATGGATACATTCGCCTAATCAATCACACGAATGTTACACCAGTTCCTAGTCAGCTAATTCATAATATCTGGATTCTCATTGCCCTTGGGATCTGTTTTGCTGCAGATGTGATGCTCGAAATTTATTTCATTACTGGTGGTACTTTATTCTTTTTAGGTCATGGTGCATACATTGTTTTCTTTTTATCACTTGCTAAATTCCAGCCAATTTCCATTCTGATCTTTACAGTTTTATGTGTTGCTGGATTATGCTATTTTTATAAATATACACCATCTCTTGAAAATCTAGTAATACCTTTTGCCTTATACGGAATGATGATATCTGCATCGTTATCCATTGGTATCCTTCTTCCTTTCTCCTTGGGATTGTATGGATATCTACCAGCAGTCGCAATCCTCTTACTATTTTGTTCGGATATTATGCTAGCACGTAATAAGCTAGTAGGAGAAACTGCCGTTACACGAACACTGGCACTTTTATATTACTTTGCCGGACAATACCTAATGGCGATGACTCTGTATCTACCAACAATTTATATTTAATGATTCTATCTTTTTCATATAACTTAAAACATCTGAAATACAACTACAAATATTTAATATACAACTCGTAATATTTAGAATGTAACTTGAAATCTCTAAAGAACGTGCTGTGAAAAACGAATGAACATGAGCGTGCGAGTCGAGGAACTACATTAGAATTTGGCTAAGTCCGGCCGCCAGGGAAAGGCAGCCAAATTCTAATGTAATTCCTCGACTCGCTCCTCATAGTTTATTCGTTTTTCACAGCCTCAGCCTCTTATCGATGATAACTACATTTTGATTTTAAGTTACATTTTTGACAAGATTTTTGCTGACATGAAGGATCTTTTACTTTTTTCTCACTTAGACCAACAAATCCTGTTACTGATTTTAATGGAGAAAGAATACACTTGTCATTGACCGTTAAACCGATTTTTTGTTTAGCATCGATCTTTGTTAAAAACTGTGGTTGTAGAGTCAGTGGCAAGTCACCATATCCAATTCCAAACAACCAATTAATGTGCCACTCTGGGTTCTCCATCTGAATTTTTTGTTCTAATTGATAACGTGCCTCTTCAACGGATGCATTAGCAATCGCATCATAAAGTAGGGCATGAAGCATATCCTCTTGCTGTGCCTGATCGATCAGTTCATCTACGCCTTGTGATAACGTCAGACAAGAAAATGCCACTTTTTCGCAATCCTTAAGATGTTTCTCTATACTTTTTCCAACAAACTCAAATTCCAAATCAGAAGTGAACAATCGATTTTCCTGGTGTATCAGATCAAACACTTGATATGTTGACTTCGGCTGTACCACCTTTAAAAACCTCTGCTCACATTCCTCAATCTCTCTCGTCATGATCTCATCCGGCTCCTGGTCTCGGTATCCAAGATAACGAACAATTTCTTTTCGATTGATCAGCCAGTCGTTATTCATTACCAGTATCCATCTTGATCAGGTCTTTTACCACTTCTCCAGCAATGATCAAACCTGCAACCGAAGGAACAAAAGCGACACTTCCAGGTGTTGCTCTTCGCTGACCGGGATTCTCCGGAGCTGCCAAAGGAGTTAGTGGCAATTCTTTCGAATAAACTACTTTTAACTTTTTCACTCTTCGTTTTCGAAGTTCGGTACGCATAACCTTCGCTAGTGGACATACCGATGTCTTATAAATATCAGCAACTTCAAAACGAGTCGGGTCCAATTTATTACCAGCACCCATACTACACATGATCATCGTATTTGCTTCTTTTGCTTTCATTACAAGTGCAATTTTGCCTGATACGGTATCAATCGCATCCACAACGTAGTCATACTGGCTAAAATCAAACTGATCTTCTGTCTCTGGAAGGAAGAAACAATCATAAGTTTCTACTATAGCGGATGGATTAATAGATAACACACGTTCCTTCATAACATCCACTTTTTTTCTTCCGATTGTATCATGAGTAGCAATGATCTGACGATTAATATTCGTAATACTTACCGTATCGTTATCGACTAGGACAAACTTACCTACTCCACTACGGACAAGTGCCTCTACAACAAAACCGCCGACACCACCGACACCAAACACCGCAACTTTTTTCTCATGCAATTTAGAAACTGCATCTTCACCTAATAAAAATTCGATTCTTTGAAACTGACTTTCCATTCTAACCTCTTTCTATCACTCCATGCACCAACTCATTCCTTATTCATAATACTGTTGAATAAACTGAGTCACCACATTACTATACTTTTGTAGATCAACCACACAGGAACGGGCATGAATTGCTCCCTTAGCAAGATACAAAACCTTCGGACCTTTTTTCTTTTCATACATTTTTACTGACATCTGATATGGTACATAATCATCACAGTCCCCATGGATAAATAAGATCGGTATCTCACTTTTTACTACGCCCTGCATAGCAGATACCTCTGGCAGGGTAAATCCTGCACGAAGCTTCATCACAGCATTGATCATTGGACGAAATAGCGGATATGACAAATGAAAATACTTCTTCATCTGATGCTCAATCAATTCGGGCAAGGAAGAATAACCACAATCCTCAATAACAGCTGCAATGCGATCATCACATGCAAGATAGTTAAGAACTGTTGTCGCCCCCATTGATTCTCCATGGAGTACGATCCTTATTTTATTTCCATACCGTTTTAAGCACCATTCTACAACTTCTTTTAAATCATCTTTTTCATAGAATCCCATAGAAGTGAATTTTTTATCACTTAACCCATGATTTCTATGATCATAAAGAACTGCCGTAAATCCAAGATCCATCAACATCTTAGCATAAACAACCGCAGCCGTCTTGCTACATTTATATCCATGACAAAAGATGGCGACTTTATTTGCGTTCTGTGGCTGTTTCGTCAGTTCGTTATTTAAAACAAGACAAGACAAACAATAGCCATATTGACTTTCTATCATTACTTCTTCCTTATCCAAAGTCTTGTAGAATTCCACCGGAAATCGTTTCAACTCAACTTCACGATCATATACTGCTTTTTCATCCCTTACTTTGGGATACATTAACTTATTTGTTAATAATATTGAAATAAGAATGCTAAAGATAAGGAATAGCACGATCAATATCACAAATATAAAAAGTACTTTATTTATCATTCTCTTCTCCTATCTTTTTATTTCAAAACAAAGGTATCATATTCTCCCAAAAATGTATATCCCAATTTTTTGGCAATATGTACGGACATCATATTGGCTGCATCCCAGTTTGGAACCTTATTCTCTTTGATACATTCCAACACAAATCGAGCTCCACACATTGTTGCAAGGCCTTGACGTCGATATTCAGGATCCGTTGCAATCTCAACTTCAACTCCTCGATCATAGACCGTATATGAGGACGCAGCACATACTACTTTATCCTTCTGCAAGATAACAATTCCAAAGCCACGGTTTACAAAGTCAGATGCGGATTTAAAATTATTCACATTATCCTCTGACCATTTTGTTGCAATCATCTGCTCGTAAATAGATTCCGTAATTCTTGCAAACTGATATCCTTCTGGCAGCTGGCCTGCTATATAATTCAGATTGCTCACATCAAAATCTGAAAGCTTCATCTTACTTAAAGTATACCGTTGAATAATCTTAAGGTCTTCCTGTTTTTTTAGAAAGTCATGCCATTTCTCTGACTGCGGGACATAAAGAAACTCTTCAGAATGATCTAATGTTCTAAACTCCTCCAACATCTTCTTTGCTTTTGCTTCGTCAAACTGTTCCTCATCCCCAGAGGGAAATACAAAATCCCCCTGTAATAAGATTGACAGTGTACAATCCGATTTGTCTTCTACAAATGCACGTCCCATATATCCTTGTAGTACTGACTGTATACAGGAATCCGTTGCATTTTCATAGTATTTTGCGATTCGATTCATCTCATCTATTGTAAGTTCTATCATATATTTTCTCCTACCATCTATTAAAAACTTTCTCTGCAAATCCTAGAAAATGATTCAACTTTACTTCCGCTCCATCATCTAAGACCAAAGTTCCCGTAAAACGACCAAATACTTGATGTTGATCACTACAGATCATTCCTAGGTTCGTACATGTAGCGCGATCGATAATCGGGGTGAAAACAGCCTCAAATCGATGATTTGATGAGGTAAATGTCCAAGGCTGTTCATACATTAAGACACCTTTTTCATCCGCTGGTATATGAAAGGTTACATCGTCTAATTTATGGAGTTTACCATCATAAAAGATAGCATTCTCTGTGGCTTTGCTCGTATCCCCAAATCCATATCCCAAATTAAAGCCTACCCGTCTTCCATTCACCTTTCCATAGGCTGCACTCCAATACCAAGTATTCTTATAGGTCCAAACCCCACGTCCCCAGTCTAGGAGTGCCTGACTGTCTTCATGAAACGAATAAATGTGATTGCCAACTGCCGCATGGCCCGTCGCATTCATTCCTATGATCTTGGTATTATAATAAAATGCTGTTTTTTTCTGCTCAAACGGAGTCGCTACTACAATCTGATCACTGTTCGCAGGTCTTGTAAGTACAAAATCTGCATAAAAATCCTGTTCTCCGTCAAACTGTTTCATCACAAAGTGAAGATGTCGTCTTCTACCATCGTTATCAAATAAAACTCTGACACGTTTATTTTCAAATGTAATGTTTCCTTGATCTGTCGTATTCGGCATATCAGATTTACCTCGTGGCATGAAAGCCATTACACTTGTTGTCTTTTCTTTTTTGTTCTTAAAATCAATTACCGAAGCACTGATCAGACCCATGTAAGAATTATCAGCATAGGTCAATGCAACCCCATAATGTTCATTATAGATCAGGTAATAATCCCATTCCTTAATCTTTAGATTTCCTGCCTTGATATCAGCTCTGCTATACTCCTTTACTAAAGACGTAGCATAACCTGTTTCCGTAAGGTACCCTTGATCATCTAAAAGCTTACCTGGATGTAATAACTGATTTCTCATAAGAAAAGACTCCTTTACTCCATTATTTGCAGACAGCACGAACAATTAATCGCTTCGTTCCACTATCCTGACACGTAATCAGCGTGAGTATCTTTTGTTCTGAAATATCCTTTATTACAGACATATCGTTAGGCTCCACGACAAAGGATTCTGTAACTGCGTAAGTATATTCATTGCCATAGATATCGGTAATCTTTATCTTATCCCCGCTACTAAGTTTATGAATGTTCTTAAAATATGGTCCACTCGTGCCTCCCCGATGACCTGCTAGTGCACAGTTTCCTTCATTTCCGATGGCAGCTGTATTTCTCATGTGTCCAATTGCCACTCCTAGATTGGAATCACTCGTCCCCTCCACAATAGCATAAATCAGATCAATTTTTTCAATCTCGATTAATCCAATAACCGTTTGTCCTTTTAAGCGGTCTTTGATATTATCTGCAGTTTGACTGTCTGATACTACATTATTTTCTTCCAAATCTATGTATTCTGAATCAGTTCCATCCATTATCGTGATGCTATCACCTGAGACGACCGTTGTCTCAGGTGATGCTGTCACTGATGGAACTTGTATCTCCGTCGGAGAAGTATCCTTCGTTGGAGACATCGACTGGTTCTGTTCTAACAATTCCTCAAAAGCTTCTTTTAATTCCGCCTGACGATGACTTGAATATGCTTGTTTTATCATTGGATAAGAGCAAATCCCCACCCCGATACAGATGATGAGGATGCCAACGATTTTTCGAACCTTCATGTTCCACTCCATTCCATCCTATGAAGACTATAAATACTTGCTCTTTATTGTTTACTATTTTGAATCTTGGTAATTAAATCTGGATCAAATTTCTGATTTCTTAGCATCTCAATCTCAAATTTATAAGGGGCGATTGATTTATCCTTGGAATCCGGAAGACTTACATAAGGTGTCTCTAAGATTTTCACTACATCTTCAAAGTCTTTATGATGAACGATATAATTTAATGCTTCAAATCCAATATGACCAAAACCAATATTCTCATGACGATCTTTCCCAGCTCCCATAACATTCTTGCTATCATTGATATGGAATACTGCAATCTGATTTTTTCCAATGATACGATCCAACTGATCGATCACACCATCAAAGTCATTGACAATGTCGTATCCGCTATCATGAATGTGGCATGTATCAAAACATATACGAAGTTTATCATTATACTTTACGCCATCATAAATACGCGCGATTTCTTCGAAGCTACGTCCCACCTCGCTGCCTTTTCCAGCCATCGTTTCCAGTGCGACACAAACTTCGGTATCTGAAGTCAGCACTTCATTCAATCCCTTAATAATCTGTTCTGTTCCCGCATCCACACCAGCGCCTACATGAGACCCTGGATGAAGCACCATATACTTGCTATGGAATGCGGCAGAACGTTCTAATTCAGAAGCTAAGAACTGTACTCCGAGTTCAAATGTTTCTGGTTTTTCTGTATTGCCAAGATTGATGATATAAGGAGCATGGATGATCACATCGTTAATGCCATGTTCCCTCATATATTGAAATCCTTCTTCTAAGCGTAATTCACTTAACGCTTTTCTTCTTGTATTCTGAGGTGCACCTGTGTATACCATTAATGCATTTGCCCCATAGGATGCTGCTTCTTTCGCTGAACCTAAAAACATCTCTTTTCCATTCATCCCTACATGGGAACCAATCTTTAACATATCTTTCCTCCAATTGTCCTAATCTCTATGTTGTATATCGAATCACATATACATAAGTTCCTTCCATCATGGAAATCTCATATTCTTTTTCAATTTTATATGGTGCTTTGTTGGCAAGTTTGCGAACAAAGTCACGGTTATGAGAATATAAAATAAGAATTGCATTCTCCTTAAGATGTTCTTTCGCTTTCACAAAAAATCTTTCATACAATCCAAATAATTCTCGTTCACTCATGCCATTTCCTGTGGTTGGCATATTTGTAAAGATTTCATCAAATAGATACTCGTGTTTAAAATCAAAGAAATCACGATTGATATAATTCACAATCATATCTGCAGCTTTTGTATTCACTCTCGCTTTTTCGATTGCTTCACCAAAGATATCTAAACCATACATTGTCTTAGCAGGCACTGCATTCGTTCTCTCGATTAACATTGTTCCAACTCCACAGAATGGATCTAATACCTGAGCGTCTTCCATTAAATATGGTTTTACAAGCATCGCGCAAAGGGCTGCATTGCTTGGATGAATACTGGATGCGATAACCTCTTTACGGTAAGCAAAACGCTTGTCTTCTAAGGTATATAAACGTA
Source organism: Clostridiales bacterium (assembly GCA_029098165.1). Classification (GTDB taxonomy): domain Bacteria; phylum Bacillota; class Clostridia; order Lachnospirales; family Lachnospiraceae; genus Lachnoclostridium. The sequence continues at coordinate 59,847 of JAQXNU010000135.1, read as the reverse complement.
ATAAAATGTTAAACTTGCCCTCTTTATTCTCAATGAGACGAATCTCTACCTCATAATTATTTACTGAATTTAATAATTTACGCTCGGATAAATGCTCGATTTCTGTTGCCAGACGTTTAACAAATGCAACTTTTTTCTCTGGATCCATCTTTGCTTTGACTTCTAAACGGAAATGAAAGACATCATCTCCTTTGTGACGTTTTTGTAAAAACTGATAGATCGTCCCATCCGAAATCATCTTGGCTGCTGCCACTACATCGTTTGGAACCGTCTTCATACCTTCCACCGCAAATAGCATTTCTCGATACGTACGAATTGCTAACACATCCTTTAACTGCGTTGTTTTTACCATAATGCCGGCCGTAAATTCTTTCTTCGGAATTCGTCCTAATTGTTCACTTGTAATATGAATATGATTACGATTGCATAAAAGAACTAATTCGTTCACACACTCATAACCAACAAACTTATGCTTCTTTTGATCTGAGCTATCGTACATGAGTTGTTCGATCAAACGGATTTCTTCTGTCAGATGTTTTTTATTCTCGTCTGTCAGCTGAGTAGCAATAAGTTCCTGATAACGATTTTTTAATTCAGGCATAAGTGAATCATGCTCATAGTTGCTGATTGCTGTTAGATAAGAACTCTTTACAAATAACTGCTGTTCCTTCTGATAGCTTTGATAAAGTAGATCAAGAAAGGAAGGAATCGCAAGTTCACCTAGGATTAAAGCTGTATTTTTTCTTACCTTTGCGTCCTCATGTGCTAACAAACGTTCAAACACACGATAATCACCTGCCATCAGATAAAGCAGTGCCTCTTTATTATGGCTATTCTTTGTCTCATCTTCACGTAATAACTCTTTTAACTTAATCAGGTTTTTTCGAACTTCAATATCATTTACTATATTTTGAAAGGTTTCCCTTAACATTTTCATTTACCTCGTTATCATAGATTACCATTATTATATCGTTTCTTTGATTAAAAGTCTACGAAAGAAAATGTTTCCTTTTCGTATCACTTTTTACATAATTATGCTATAGTCATTTCAATATTGTTATGATATAATAGTTCCTCGTTGGCTTGGCAACCTAAATTTATTCAAGCTACATAGTTTAATACCCATTGAATTCGAAAGGAGAAACTCATGCAAACGGTACGTTACGTGTCCCATAACGAAAATGGACACTTTCCAAACGATTTTCCTACCATTGCTGAAGCAATCAAAAGTGTTCCTGTCGATAACACGGAATACATTACTATCTTTATACGTAAAGGCACCTACCGCGAAAAACTAGTTGTTGATCGCCCATTCATCTGCTTTTTAGGTGAAGATGCAAATGAGACCATTATTACCTACGATGACTATGCATTGATGATGATGGAGGATGGTGTAAAGCGCGGAACTTTTCGAACTCCAACAGTATTCATAAACACGCATGATTTCATCGCAAGAAATCTCACATTCCAAAATAGTGCTGGATTTGGTAATAAGGTTGGTCAGGCATTAGCACTTTATGTAGATGGTGATCGTATTGTGTTTGATGACTGTAAAATGCTAGGTAGTCAGGATACATTATTTACGGCCCCTCTTCCACCAACCCCTCATGAACCAGGTGGTTTTACCGGACCGAAGGAATTTGCTCCTCGTGTCAACGGTCGCCATTACTACCATAAATGCTACATTCGTGGTGATGTTGATTTCATTTTCGGAAGTGCAACCGCTTACTTTGATAATTGCGAAATCTTTTCTCAAAAAAATGATGACCTTCCTCCAGCCAAACATTTAGAAGATCAGAAAATTTATGGATATGTGACTGCTGCAAGTACACCAAAAGATCAGGAATATGGCTATGTTTTCTCTAATTGCCAACTAACCAGCGACTGTCCTAGAAAGAGCGTTTATCTTGGACGTCCATGGAGAAACTATGCGAAAACAGTTTTCTTAAATTGTGAACTAGGAGACCATATCCGAGATGAAGGATGGTGTGACTGGAATAAACCAGAGGCGCATGAAACTATTCTCTATGCAGAATATCATAACACAGGCGCTGGAGCCGATGGTGTTGCTCGTCAAAAACGTGCATCTTTCTCGAGACAGTTAACGGATGAAGAAGCATTAAATTATACGAAAGAACGTGTACTACGCGGAAAAGATGGATGGATTCCATCCTTATAAACTTACGTACCGCTCATTTCTTCTACATTAATCGTTTAATATACTTTTAAACATAAGAAAAAAAATGAGGCTGCTGCTAGTTTGCAACAACCTCATTTTTTTATTCATGATTGCATATATAAAATTCAATCTCTTATGCATTTACTTTCTTAATTGCTACTCTTTCCATCTCTTTTGCAAGAATCAACGCATTCTCAGTCTCCATCTTAGTTAATGGCAGACGAAGATAGCTCTTTGGCCATCCGCAAATCTCTAATGCTTCTTTCACTGGAATCGGATTCACTTCTAGGAATAAATCATGAATTAACTTATGGTACTTTAACTGTAGTTCTAAGCTTCCTTTGGTATCCCCATTTAAGAATTTCATAACCATATCATGTGTCTCTCTTGGTGCGATATTACTCAATACAGAGATGACTCCCTTGGCACCTACGGAAAGGTAAGGAAGTGTTACTGCATCATCCCCGGAATAAATATCAATATCGCCATTACATAAATCCATAGTTTCCACCACCTGACTTATGTCACTTACAGAGGATTTCACACCAAGGATATTATCTACATTATGAACAAGTTCTGCTATTGTTTTAGGCTGTACATTAACTCCAGTTCTTCCTGGAATGTTATAAAGCAACATCGGAATATCTACTGACTGAGCCACTTTGGTAAAGTGGGTAACTATACCTTTTTGGGTTCCTTTGTTGTAATATGGAGAAACAACAAGTATAGCATCTGCTCCTGCTTTGTCAGCTTCTTTAGACAGATAGATTGCAGTTTCTGTACTATTAGAACCTGTGCCAGCTATTACTGGTACTCGCTTTTTTGTAAATACAACCGCCTGACGGATGCATTCAATATGTTCCTCATGACTTAGTGTCGAAGCCTCTCCCGTCGAACCACAGACTATGATTGCATCTGTACCGTTCTCTACCTGATAATCAATCATCTTACCAAGTGTTTCAAAATCAACCTCACCATTTTCTTTCATCGGAGTTACAATTGCGACTCCAGCTCCCGTAAATACTGCCATAGTTTATATCCTCCTTGAGTAATTGATCTAACAAAGTGTGTGTTATGTACTCTCACAATGAAATTCTTTTGATTGCACACTTTGTTTTGTGCAAAAGATTACGAAAAAAAAGCCCCATCCCCGAATTTCTTCAAGGACGAGACTATAATTCCGTGTTACCACCTTAATTCATCTACATCTCACAATGTAGACCTTTGCAAGTACAGATTTTCATCGATACTCTGGTGCTGTAATGGGCACTCCCATCGTATTCTCAGAGTCAACCTACTTCTAACTCAGTCGATACGCAGTTCCAAGGCTTTGCTTCAATATTACACCTGCATCTCTTTCCAGCAACCGAGACTCTCTGCACCAGGTTTGTAATACCTACTCTCCTCTTCATAACCTTTGCATTATATAAGAAGACTTTAACAGTTCTTCTTGTTAATTTTGATTATATTACCATATCGTGGCAATTATGTCAATCATCTTTTTTATTATTTTACATCTTTGCTATAATCGATATTATCATAGTGGAAACCAAACATATGGTAGAATTCTTCCCAATATCCTTTAATATCTGCATATTCGTGAAGATTGTCTGCATTTACGTTATTCCAAGCCTCTTCTACTTCTGATTGTACTTCTTTGCTCAACTCAAAGTCATCCATACGAATCTGACCTTTTTCGTCTGTTGGTATTGGATTCCTCGTAAGACGTTCGGCAAACAAACGATCCATCTGCTCAATACAGCCTTCGTGTAATCCCTTTTTCTTCATCACCTGATATAATAAACTGATATAAAGTGGTACGATAGGTATTGCTGCACTTGCCTGAGTTACTAACGCCTTATTGACGGAAATATATGCTTTCCCTTGAATATCACTTAACTCTTTACTAAGCTCTAAACTTGTTTCATAAAGATGTTGTTTCGCCTTACCAATTGTTCCTTCGCTGTAAATTGGGGAGGTAAGCTTTGGTCCCACATAGGAATAAGCAATTGTAATCACTCCATCTGCTAGCACATTTGCTTTCATTAATTCCTGCATCCATAATTTCCAGTCCTCGCCACCCATTACATGAACCGTAGCATCGATTTCCTCTAACGTTGCTGCTGGTATGGTAACTTCCGATAGCTCATTCGTCTTCAGATCAAGCGTACGATTTGTAAATGGTTCCCCAATCGTTTTTAGCACCGAAGAATATGTAACATCTCCTACGGTTCTTCTAGGAGCAGCGAGACTGTAAATTACCATATCAACCTGCCCGAGATTCTCTTTGATCTTTTGGATTGCCATCACTTTTGTTTCATCAGAAAATGCGTCTTGGTTGATCGTTTCCGCATAAAACCCATCCTTTTTTGCTTGTTCTTCGAATGCTTTTGTATTATAAAAACCAGGTGTCGCTGTACGTCGTTCGGTTGCTTCTTTTTCAAACATAATACCAAGTGTTGCTGCACCATAGGTGTAAGTCGTTGCAATTCTTGAGGCTAAGCCATATCCCGTGGAGGAACCGATGATCAATATTCTCTTTGGTCCTTCTTTTCTCTCATGGCGTTTTACATAGTTAATCTGTCTTTGTACACTTTCCCGACATCCATCTGGATGTGCCGTTGTACAAATAAATCCTCGTACCTTTGGTTCAATTACCATATCGATTCTCCTTCATTCCTCTTTTTAGTCCTATACCCCAACGATAGCCAATTCCTTGCATCTATCATGAATCTTGTCTGTTAAATTATTTCTTTCGTCTGTTCAGTTGCACCTAGAATTTTCCCCACATGACTCGTTTCATGAACCTTTAATATTCCAGAACAATCAACGGTATCGATCGTACAGCCAGGTCCGATAACAATATCATGCCCATTAATCGTTTCTGCCTGTACTCCAGATAAATTGATGGTCGTTGCTTCTATGATGGAAACTTTACTTCCGTTCGTGCTGCTTGTTAGATTAAGTTTTGCCATCAACTTTTTAAAGCCATTGACCTTTAGTCCAAAACTATTGATTTGAATATTATCTCCATAAATGCCATTTGCCTTAATACATCCCGTTGCTTGAACGACATCTGCGTACAGATCACCCTTAGTTGTAAAGCAGCCCTCACAATATAATTCTTCCGTCTCGACTTTTTGCTGATTCTTTATATTCATGGCTCCCTCAACCGTAATTTTCTTTGCTCGGATATTGCCTTCAATCTCTCCAACACCCTCGGTATCGATTAAATTGGCTTCGATATTACCAGTGCTTTTAAATACTCCTTCAATTATGATCTTATCTGCTTTAATATCTCCCTGATTACTACCAACACCACTCACTGTAAGTTCATCGAATTCTCCACCCTGAATTGATCCGATTCCTTCAATTCTATAATCTCTCATACTGAAATCCTCCTAACGAAATTTTTTCTGATACTTAATTTTAATCTGATTGGATACATCTACATAGTTTCTTTTGTACACGATATTTGTCATATGATCCAAATATAGATAAGCATTTGCCGAAACTACATAGGCAAGATAATGTTCATTTAGCTTTAATACGCCAATCGTCAGTTCCATGGTAGAAGCATTGGAAACTCCCAGTAAAGTGGATGCTAAGATCGTTTTGCTTTCTTCCTTCGTCAGTTTCAATTGTGCTTTTATCTCCGAAACAATAATCATAAGTACAATATCGCTATAGCCATACTCCTCTTTATTAGCAATCTCTCGAAATATTGATATGATAAGCGGATCGATCTCATTCATGCCTTCCAAATCCGATGGATGATAGCTTCCATTTGCAATCTCTGGTGACAGCATTCTTGCTAACTCTTCTAATGAGTATTTATCTTTTAGTTCCAAAATGGATCGTATTCTGCTCAGCATCTGCTCCCGTGGAAAAAAGGTTTCCTGTCCAGTATAGGAGGATTGCTTGATGAACCATTCTTCTGGTATTAAACGTTCTCGCTTCCATCGATACAGCTGTCCATAAGAGATTCCTGTGATTGCAAGTAAATCTTTTTTTGAAATATACAAACCATCACTTCCTTTCGTAACGTAACATTGTTTTGTTTTATTTATCTGTATCGTAACATAACATTGTTACGCTGTCAATAGGTTACAATAATTTTTTTGTCCTGTGAAGTTCTATCGAATTCTTTTCTTTGCTATCATAGGTGCATGATATATAATAATGTCTGTTGGTAGCACATTATGCAGACAGTATTTATTACATATGAAGGGTGATCAATTATGGTTATAAGAGAGATTGAGATGAGCGATGCAGCTTCTTTTTGGAATATGCAATTTGAGTTAGATAAAGAAACGAAATTTATGATGTACGAACCTAATGAGAGAACAAAGAATTTAGAATCGACTAAGAATATGATCCAAGAAGCAATCGATGGAAGTAATTTATTATTAATTGCAGAAAATGAGGCTCAATCACAAATTTTGTGGGATTTAGGATTCCGCTCGTAGCTCCGACGACTCATGACGAATAGCTTCAGGAAGAAGTATTCGTCATCCGGATACCCATATCCCTGTCTGCGTAGAGTCTTGATTTTGTTATTGATACCTTCAATCTTTGCAGCTGAGATATCATACGTTGCATGGGCAATAATGCCCTCAAAATGTTTATCAATCAGTCTTTCAAACCATAACAGATGCGGATTACCAACAGCCTTGCAGGTGTCCATGATCTCGATGATATCCTCTGCCATACGAGCCTCATCAGTACGTGAATAAGCCAATGTTAGTTTCTCTTTGATGATATCAAGGGTAAGGAGAAGCTGATTCTCTTTAAGGAGATTATCATAGCGCTCCTCGTAGCCTTCCTTACGTACGATGTTATCAGTTTTGAATAGACTGCTTCCTTTGTGAATATACCAAAGGGCAGGTGACGCAGTTTAATACCCGGGTGATTATTCACATGCATCCTACAACCACAGGAACAGGTTAAGTCTTCCTCAGAAGCATCAAGAGTGCCTTCAAAGCAGAAGACATAGAAGACTTAAACCGTGGTAGTGTCAATCCCACGAAAAAATGATTGACCCTTTTTATTTAAAGAGATTGATCTGATTTTTATCATCATCCCCTTTAAAAAACATATTTTAACCAAAGTCTAGAAGACTTTCGGAAAATGTTTTGGCACAATATTCAGCAAAAGTTTCGCCAATCCTTTAGCCGACTTTCAGCAAATGACTATAGATAATGTTTTATGAATGTAGGTAGAATATAGGTCAGTTAAATCCATGCCCTCCACAAACTGACTTAGTAATCGCACTGAATCATCTGTCGGAATGATTGTTTCCAATATTTAATGGAAGTTTTAATTGATATTCTTTGTATAATCTTTATGTAATAATATAGGTAGTCGCATATTTATATTATACCACAAAAGCCAGGCTTCTCGAAGCCTGGCTTTTGTGGTTTTCCGGAACTATCATTAAACTTAGTGCGACAGCCCCTTCCTTTCACCATATCAGTTCTAGATTTCATGAATAAAAATACCACTTCTTAACTTAGGTTCAAACCAAGTGGATTTAGGTGGCATAAGCTGCTTTGCATCCGCAACTGCAAATAATTCCTGGATTGTTGTTGGATACATAGAAAATGCCACTACCATATCAGTTGCCACACGTCTTTCTAATTCCTTAAGACCTCGGATTCCACCAATAAAGTCAATACGACTATCGGTTCTTGGATCTTGAATATTTAGAATTGGATTTAAAAGATAATTCTGCAAGATAGATACATCCAATGCAGCCACAGGATCTTTCTGGCTTGCAATCTCTTCTTTTGCTGTCAGCAGATACCACTCGTTATCCAGATACATTCCAAACGTACATTTTGTCTTTGGTGCAACTGCTTCCTTTTCTTTAATCACTTCAAAATAGTCGCTGACTTTTTTTAAATATTCACTCTTTGTCAATCCGTTCAGATCTCGTACCACACGATTATAAGGCATAATCATCAATTGATCCTCTGGGAACAAAACGGATAAGAAATAATTAAATTCTTCTGTGCCAGTATAGTTTGGATTCTCTTTTCTTCTTTTTAAACCAACCTTAACTGCAGATGCTGCACGATGGTGTCCATCTGCTATGTAAATCTGTGAGATGTTTGCAAACTCGTGTTGTATTGTCGCAACATCCGTAGCTTTCTCTACTTTCCATACGTTATGGGTGATCCCATCTTCTGAAGTAAATGCATATAAAGCTGGATTTTGCTTAACTTGTTGAACAACATTGCTGATTACTTCATTGGAACGGTATGCTAAAAAGATTGGACCTGTCTGAGCATTCATCGTATCAACATGATGAATACGATCCTGTTCCTTTTCTTCTCTTGTATTTTCATGTTTCATAATTACGTTATTTAGATAATCATCAATGGAGGCGCAGGCAACGATGCCAGTTTGAGATCTGCCATTCATGATCAATTCATATATGTAATAACTCTGATCGGTATCCTTGATATAAGTACCATCTGCTAATCGGTCCTCATAGAGTTCTCTTGCTTTTTGATATACCTTTTCATCGTACATATCCATAGATTCATCAAACTGTGTTTCTGGACGGTCAATATTCAAAAAAGATAATGAGTCTTTCTTTGCTTCCTGATATGCTTCTTTACGGTTGTAAACATCATAAGGTAATGCTGCAACACGGCTTACTAATTCCCTATTGGGTCTGACACACTGAAATGGTTGAATTGTTGCCATCTTTTTATCCTCCTAAATATTTTTCTAGTTATTGTACTATAGACTATCTTTTTTGTCTATAGTACGGATTGTTGCTTTCCGGTGTGAAAAGCGAATAAAAAAATAGTGGTTTTTCCATAACTTATCATGATATAATAAAGGTATTAATGCAAGTTCAAGTAAAAATAAACTTATCCTTGTTACAAATAATTATGCTATAAGGAGTTTAATATGAAAAAAAATATTCCTGCTATAACCGCATCTGGTGAATGGTTCTATATGAATCAAAAAGAAATAACTGTTCGTGAGATTTATGACAAAATCAAGGCAGATAATAAATTAGATATTGAAATCTGGGATGGTGCTGGCGTCCTTGAAATCAACTACAGCGAAAAACAAAGTATTGATTTCGAGATGCTACAGCCTATGTTTAAAGATAAAGAAGGCAACGAATATCTTAAAAACAATGATATTCATACCCTCTATATGGTAAGCTTTGATGGCGCTGATTTTGATATTGTACTTCCAATCTTAAAATACATTGTACTAAACTGTGGTGGATATTTCTGCGAAGATAATATGGACCTAACCCAGAGTATGATCATAAAATAAAGTTACAAAAAAGAAGGGAGTGCGCTTTTATTTATAACAAAATTTTAATGCTTATCTTAAGTAACAGAATGATTTCTTGCCGTTTTGGGCAGATACATGTCTGACTATGATAAGTTTAGCCACTGAAATGGTACGATCATGATTTGTTGAACTCAATTAATCGGATTTGCATGTAATTCACCCAATTTTCATAAGTTTACCCGTAATCATTCGTATCATATAAACTTGTATACCAGTTGATAGCATAATGTGGTAATGTGTTGGATTTGCTTTGCTTTAGGACATCAAGAAAATACCTTATTCATCTACGCTAAATAGTTCAAAAACAATATGGTTTGGATCAAATCGCCAGACTTTTGACCAATGGCCCACAATACTGTCCAGAAAGTTCCAAAGCAGATCCCCTGTCATATGAGACAAACTAAAATAACGCGGGGGGCGCTTATTAATCAGATAAATCTCTAAGCGCCCCGTGTACTTTAAGAAACCATCTATAACTTAGTGCGACAGCTCTATTTTTTGATCAGACACTTACTTTCTTGTCTAACATAAAGGATGTTAGTAAATAGAATACACCGACTACGCCAAGTGTCCACAGACAATGATAATAGAAAGGAGTTGTATCAAATGCTGTCAGTGATGGTATTAATAAGCTTGCAAGCTTTGAAGTAAGATAGTTTATACCAAAGAAGAAAGCAACGCTTACGATACCTTTTACCTTGGTATTAGATAAGAAGGTAGCACTTAATGTAATGGATGTCATACCTACAATCAAGATTCTGATCAGGTTAAATACAATATAGCATACATAAGCAATTACTAAAGCATAGTTAACCTCTGCATTCATCATTTGCTTCATGAATTCCTGTATTACTTTTACAAAATCACCAATCATTTCATACTTTGCTAGTGCAATTGTCACATTGAGTAGAATGACAGCAAGAAAAGCTGCTGCTGTTACAATGATGGTTAACATTGATGTTAAGATCTTAGCTCCGACGATCTTATAAGTAGAATTTGGAGTTAAAAATAACATATAACTTTGTTTTGTTTTTAAGTCATTGGAAAATGTAAAAATACTTTCAAATGCTACAAAACACACCGTTACAATCGATAAGAAAATGAATAGTCCGGCACTAGTCGCAAGAATATCGTTATTTTCTGTAAATAATCCAACTAAAAAACCTATCTCAAGTAATGCAAGTAATGTCAAAATTACGACTTTAGAAAATAGCTGTTTTCTCAACTCATATTTCACTAATTTAAACATATTAGCCCCCTCCTAATTCATATCCGCATAAATAGTTTTATATAGATCAACGATTGATTTCTGATTCTGTTGACGGATCTGTTCTGCATCTCCTGCAAGCACCAGATTACCTTGCTTAATAAATACCGCACAATCAATGATTTTTTCAAGTTCATCTACTAAATGACTTGAGATAATGAGCGTTGCATTATCCGTAGCCGCTTCCAAAATTGCATTAATGATATGTTCTCTTGCTATGATATCGATTCCATTTAATGGTTCGTCCAACAAATACACTTCTGCTTTTCTTGATAAAGTTGCTGCAATCTTCAGTTTAGCAGCAAGACCAGAAGAGAGATTCTTTGATTTATCTTTTAAATCAAGTCCCATCATTTTGGTCATCTCATTATATTTCACACGATCAAAGTCTTCGAAGAAATCTTCATAGTATTTTCCTACATCGTCCACAGTCATATAATTGTAGAAAAATGGTTCCGTTGACATATACGCAATATGTTTCTTGGTCTCCACACCAATCGGGATATTATTATACGTAATTGTTCCCATCGTTGGTTTGATCAGACCTGCCACCATCTTCATCCAGGTTGTTTTACCGCTACCATTTGGTCCTAATAAAGCATAAATCTTTCCCGGCTCTACATCAAAACTAATACCGGCTACTGCTACTTTCCCTAAATAACGTTTCACAACATCTCTCGTCGATAACATACATTCTCTCCTTCACAATTAATATTTTTTATTAATAACCTCGATCACGTCTTCTTTGGAATAGTCAAGATCCTTCATCTCACGTATAAATGCATCAATTACTTCACTTGCCATTTCCGAACGCATCTCGATACGTTTTCCTTCATCCTCGGTAACAAAAGTTCCTAACCCTCTTTTCGTATAACATATCTGCATCTGCTCCATCTCCCGATAGATTCGGCTTGATGTATTAGGATTGATTTGATACTTGATTGCTAGATCCTTAACTGAAGGAAGCTTATCTCCAAGCTTTAACTCTCCATTCACAATCTCTTTTTTAATCTCCTGAATCACTTGTAAGTAAATTGGCATTTTATTATTAAATTCCACTGAATCCTCCTTCCATATAGTATCAATTCTCTTATGTAATACTTTCTACTAGTGAACTAGTTACATAGTACACTAATTGGTTATATATGTCAATGCAGTTAGATTATTCTAATTTATTTTTAATCTTCTTTCATTTTTCGAAGAAATTGGTTATAATAATTCCAATGCTATCATCTGGAGGAATTTATGAATACATTTTTATTTGATTTAGATGGAACACTACTACCAATGGATCAGGATTTATTTATAAAGCTATATTTCAAAGGTCTCATAAAACATCTTCAACCCTATCACATCTTGCCAGAAGATTTAATCTCAGCCGTAAATTACGGTACTGGCGCCATGGTGTTAAATGATGGTACGATTTCGAACGAGGAAAGGTTTTGGAGTGCTTTTGCTAGTAAGCTTGGGGACGATATACGAAAGCTAGAACCTGTTTTTATAGATTTCTATCGTACAAGCTTTCATGAAGCTAAGGCTTCCACAAAGACCAGTCCTTATACTGCTAAGATCATAAACCTACTAAAACAAAAAGGTTATGATATCATCATTGCAACCAACCCACTATTTCCTCAGATTGCTACCTATAACCGAATTGATTGGGCTGGATTTTCTCCTTCCGATGTCTCTTATGTTACTACGTACGAGACCTGCACGTACTGTAAGCCGAATTTAGCCTACTATACGGAAATCCTAGATCGAATGAAAAAAAAACCTGAGGACTGCATGATGGTTGGCAATAATGTTGAGGAAGATATGCAAGTTCATAAGCTTGGACTTGCTCGATACTTGATCACCGATTGTCTGATCAATGAAAACGACACTGATATCTCAGATATCTTACATGGTACAATGGAACAATTTTATGAATTCGTAGAGTCCTTACCATCAATTCAGTAACCGAATCTACTTGTGTATCTCATGACGGAATAAGCAATGAAATATTTACAATTCTATATAATTAAATAAGTGATGTGATAAGAGCAGCAAAAAAGAGATGAACGTAAGTAGCAAGGAATCATATAAGTATTTGGCTAAGTCCGGCCGTCAGGGAAAGGCAGCCAAATTCTAATATGATTCCTTGCGTATCACGTTCATCTCTTTCTCTACCTATTATGTTCGTTTGTAATTTCAATTAACTTTTTCATCGCCAGCTGATCCTTATTTAAAAACCGAACATCTTGTCCAAAGCGAATCTCGATTAGTTTCACATCTGAATTATCATATACTTCACCCTTACCAAAATATTTATGGATGATGATGTCATGGTCTCTTAATTTACTGATTGCAGCTCTCAGTGCTTTCTTTTCGGAGCTTTGATTACTCATTTCTTCTCCATCAAATTCAATAGTAGCTGCAACTTCTTCCTCTGCTGACTTTGTAACATAAACCTTATTCTCATGCATTAGTTCTGATCTAGTTAAAACCTGATTGCCCTTGCTGACACGAATCTCTGGTTTTTTCTTAACCTCTCCTTGATGATGTTCTTGCTTTTTACGAGTAGTTTCTTCATTACTACCAATGACCATATCTTTTAGCTTAGCTACTTTCTCAGATACATGCTCCGCCTCATCGGAGTCTTTTTTCTTTTTACTAACGAAATAATATGCTCCTGCAATGCCACCGCCAAGAAGAATCACAAGCCCAATATAAATAAGTGTTTTGCTTTTGGAAGCTTTGTTAGTTGAAGCATCTGATTTTTGTTCCGGTACAGATGTAGCTACCGGTACTATCGTAGGTTCTACCGTGATCGTTGGTTCAATTGTAGGCTCAATTGTAGGTTCTGGTGTAGGAATTGGAGTAATTACATTTCCTGTCTTTTCGATGTAACTACTTGTTGCATACCCAATTACTTCCTCTTTTCCCTCATATGTAAATTTAATCTTATACCAAGGCTTTTCTCCTACCTTCTTTGTATCTATGATTGTAACAATCGTACCTGCTTTTAAAGTTACCCCTTTTCCGTTAACCGTAACTTTCGGTTTATCTGCTCCAGCACCTTTTCTAACATTTACATTGCTTGTTACTTTACCTTCATAATATTCATAATCTATTTCACTTTCTTGCTTTGTTTCTGTAGCAGCATATGCTGGTGAAATAGTAGATGTCTGAATCAAGCAAACTGATAAGGAGAGACATACTCCTAACATAAACTTCTTCATGATATTCCTCGCTTTCTACAAATGTAGCATTCGTTCTATAATAAACTTCTTGTTTTATCCATTTATGACAATAAACAACAATTTTCATATATAGTACCATTGTATCAGTGAGTGAAATGATTGTCAAAATAATTATTTCTTTTTTATATTAAGGATTTCTTAAGGATTTTTATTATTTAAATATATAATCCTGTGTTATACTAAAACACAGGCGAAATAATTATTTACATTGGAGGATAGATATGAAAAAAACTTCGAAAAAGAAAAAAATTGCAATAGGAGTCACCACTGGTATCGTTGTGATTGGGGTAGCTGGCCTAGTAGTCCGCAATTCTGGTATATTAGCGTCTGGTAGCCGTCATCCATTATCAAAACCAATTACAACTGAGGAATCTCAAACCGTATTTTTAAATGAGGCAATATCACCTGAACAAAAATTATTAACGCAAGGTTTTCCATCCGTAAGTGCAGTATCGGATCCATTTTTATTTGGATTGCAGTCGGACTTAATGGTAAATGGTGAGATTGTAGATTCATTTACACGTAAAGACCCAATTAACTTCAGCAATCAGTATACTGAAATGCAAGGGGTCATTACTTTCCGAGGCAACAATTACCGTACTGGGGGTACTTATGGTGTTGCCGACATTACCAAAAAGCAGCTCGAGAAGAAATGGAACATCACAACTGGAGCTTTACACAAAACCGTTGGTGATGGAGAAGGGGAATGGTCTGGCAGCTGTTGGACTGGACAACCTTTGATCGTTCGTTGGAAAGACGAAACCAAAATGGCTATGAACATCTACGATAAGAAAAAACAAAAAGAGAATCTAACGGAAGTCATTTATGCAACAACTGATGGTAACATCTACTTCCTTGATTTAGATGATGGTAGTGCAACTCGTGATAAGATTAGCTTAGGTTTCCCAATTAAGGGGACAGGAAGCCTTTATCCGAATGAAATTCCTCTTTATTTCGTAGGTGCCGGTGATGCTATGGGAGATCAGGGTGCTCGCGCATTTATCGTGGATCTGATTCAGGGTAAAGTTATTTACGAGTATGGCTATGATGATGATTTTTCTCAGCGTACGGATAATAATAACTTTGCTGCTTTTGACTCTTCACCACTTATTGACGTAACTACGGATACGTTAATCCAGCCTGGAGAAAACGGTATCCTTTATACAATGAAATTAAATACCGTTTATGATGGTAAGTCTGTTAACATCAATCCTGAGGAAGTTGTAAAATACAGATATACAACTAATCATACAAGAGATGATGAATATTACCTTGGTATGGAATCTTCTGCTTCCATCTGGAAGAACTACCTTTATATCGCAGATAATAATGCCAACTTAATCTGTCTCGATCTCAATACGATGCAGACCGTATGGATGGCTGATACAATCGATGATACGAATGGCTCTCCAGTATTTGAGGTAAATGAAGAAGATGGTACCGCATATATCTATATCTCCTCTTCCTTACACTTTACAAAGGACGATAGTAATTCTGGTACGTTAAAACTTCAGAAGATCAATGCCGCTACTGGTGAGACTGTTTGGGAAATTCCATATGAATGTCAGACAGTCAACAAGATTTCTGGTGGTGTTCAGTCCACTGCTTTACTTGGACAAAATGAATTATCCGATCTTGTTTACTTTACGATTGCCAGAACTGGCGGATTGGATAAGGGTAAAATGGTTGCCATCAATAAGAAAACTGGTAAGGAAGTATGGCATCTTGATATGGAATACTATACATGGTCCAGCCCGATTGCTCTTTACACAGAAGATGGTACAGGTTATGTCATTCTCTGCGATTCCAAGGGTAATATGTTCTTGATCAATGGTTTAACTGGCGAATTGTATGATCGAATCAACCTTGGCGGAGCTAATATTGAAGCTACTCCTTCCGCATTCGGAAATACGATTGTTGTTGGTACTCGTGGGGTTGGTACCAAAGCTGAACTCCTTGGCGCAAAAGGGAAACAGATCTATGGTATTAAAGTGAAATAGATGTTGGGACGTTATTTTGCACAGGTAGGTTGAAAATATGTGAAAAATAACGTGCAAGGTTTTCTTTGTTACTTTGAATAGCATAGAATGTATGTATTATATATAAATATAGTTTTGACTGGTATTCTAAATTAACTTTAATAGCGTTAACTGTATTTCAGAATAAGTCTCTTTTGCGCCAAAAGTCTTTAAGTAGCATGGATGATGATGTGTAGGTTTTTCAGATTGGTGCCCTAGATATTTCATATATTGCTTACTTCTTTAATGTATGTTGGGGTAAGGTCTGTTTGGTGTAGTCGGAGCGGACGCGGATGGAGAGGGCGTGTGCAGTCATGTGTTCCGAGGTTGCTAGGCGTTCAATGGAAGTGGAATTTCTGTGGAGAGATTCTTTGGCGTAGTTAATGACACTATAGCCTCGCATGAAATCGTTGACACTTAGGCCTGAAGAGAATCGGGCGGTTCCACAGGTTGGTAGGATGTGATTCGTGCCACAGTAGTAATCACCAACTGGTTCTGGGCTATAGGAACCAATAAAGATTGTGCCTGCTTTTGTTATTTTGTCGGCGATGGTTTCTGGATTTTGGGTCATTAATTCTACGTGTTCTGGGGCAATATTATTAGCAATATCAATTGCTTCCTGCATGGAGGATACAATAAAAATATTACCATAAGCGTTTAGTGCTTTCTGAACAATTGTTAAATTGTTTTCTGCTACTAGGGTTTCTAGTTCCGACTGAATTGCTAGTGCCTGTTCTTCACTAAAAACTAGTGCTGTAGAAGCTTCAAAGCCAGTGCCGTGTTCTGCCTGCGATAATAGATCGGCTGCTACGAATCTTGGATTGGCTGTTTGATCCGCTATGATCACAATTTCAGATGGACCTGCAATGGAATCAATACGCACAGTACCGAATAGTCGTTTTTTTGCCATCTGAGTGTAATTATTGCCTGGTCCAACAATGGCATCCACTCGTTCAATTATCTCTGTTCCATACGCAAATGCCGCAATTCCCTGTACTCCACAAATTTTATACACATTATTGACGCCTAGATAATCGGCTGCGTAAAGAAGATTCGCATCGATCTTACCGTTCTTTGGTTTTGTCATGATATTGATATCTGGTACACCTGCAACTTTTGCTGGGATAACGCTCATATAAAGTGTAGAGACAAGAGCTGAAATATTACCTGGGACTGTAACCGCAATTCTAGATAATGGCACATATTTACGAGTTAACTGTGTGCCCCAGTCATAATTCTGCGTGTATTCTTTTGGAAGCTGATTTTTGTGATAGGCATATATATTATCACAGGCCTCCCTGATTGCTTTTGCCAACTCTGGATCGATGTTATTCTTAGCTTCTTCAAACTCTTCTTTCGTTACTTTCCAGCCGATTTCATCAAGATTGGCATTATCGATCTGTTTCATATATTTTTTCACTGCGTAATCGCCATTTTCTTTTACATCTGCTAATATTAAATCTACAGTTTCCATTATCTTTGCAGGAATTTCCTGTTCTCGATCCAGCAGTGCCTGATATCGTTCATTATCTTTTGAAAACTTACTAATTGTTATCATAAAACTATCCTCCCTAATTTTGATTTTAAGTTCTTAATCTTTTCCAAACCACAAAAAAGACCATTTAGGTTATGCCTAAATGGTCTTTAAATAGAAATGTAGATATAGCAACTTCCTATTCCTCCCACCATCATAGGCACAACCACAACAAGCAATTGCACCTATGACTTACTCATAAGCTACAATTGCTTCTTGTGATGCTGATGACGATGGGATGAAAATTGAATCATTGTTATTTCTCCTTTCTAATTCTTTCATGATGTTCCAAAATTTATTAATTACTATAACGCGAGTTAGTTGATTTGTCAATGTCTATTTTGTATTATATGTTATTAAAGGTTATTCTCATGAGTAGATTTTAAACTCATTCATTTATTCTCCTACGTTCCTTTACTCTTCTTTCGTCTGGCTGATCATGTAAATAATGAACTGAGCTGCAGTACGTCCTGACAGACCACCATGACTTAATTCCCAAGCATTTGCCTTCTGTAATAGTTCTTCCTTACTTATGCCAAAGTTATTATATTTTTTCGCGAGCTCGGTAACGATTTCAAAGTACTCCTGCTGTGTTGGGGCCGAGTAATTGATGGAGATACCAAAACGTGCAACCAAGGATAACTTCTCCTGCATCGTGTCTGAACGATGTAACTCATCCTGAGACATATCGGAACGGTCACTCCATGTCTCACGAATTAAATGCCTACGATTAGAAGTCGCATAAATTAGTACGTTATCTGGCTTGGTCTCCAGACCACCTTCAATAACTGCTTTTAAGTATTTATACTCAATCTCGAACTCTTCAAAAGACAGATCATCCATATAAATAATAAACTTATAGTTTCGGTTTTTAATCATCGTAATAACAGTTGACAGATCCTCAAACTGATGTTTATAAATTTCGATCATACGAAGCCCTTGTGGGTAGTACTCATTTAAGATTGCCTTAATGGAGGTAGACTTACCAGTACCACTGTCACCAAATAAAAGAACGTTATTTGCTTTTCTACCTTCTACAAATGCTTTGGTATTATCAACTAGCTTCTTCTTTTGAATCTCATATCCGATCAGATCATCTAATAGGACCATATCGGTATTTAAGATTGGCTGTAAAACGACTTTGCTATTATCCTTGATCACACGGAACGCCTTATTTAAGCCGAACATACCGACACCATAGTCACGATAGAACTCTGTGACATACGTAAAAATCTCATCTGCATTCTTTGCTGCAGAAATCGCTTTACTCAATTCTTTTACTTTATCGCTAACGTTCTTGTTATAACGTTTTCCACTCTTTTGAATGGACTTATAATTTGTCACAATACGAAAACAATCGATGTCCAACTCTTTTTCTAACTTTGTAAAATCATAGTGCAACAGTTGTCGGAAAATCTCAAAATCACCCTTAGCGAACTGATTGACCGTGCCCTCACTTGCTCCATGTTTCTCACATGTCATGCTAAATGGATTCTCAATCGTAGCTAACAGATACGCTAAATAATTCTGCCACAGATTTTCATCAAATCCATATTCCGTTGCCACATCAAGCAAACGATGAATCTCCGTATAAATTCCTGCTGTCGCTTCCTCCTTCGTACTCTTTTTTCGATCATAGCTCTCCATAATATTCGCTAATTTCACTAAGATACTGTCTTCTCCTAAATTACGATAAATTACTAATTTAGATATCAATTTATACATGATATGTATGCCCTCTTTCATGAAGTTTATAAATGCTTATTTTTTATGTATCTACTTTATCATCTGCACAAGAAAATTATATAAATGTGCAAAACGAAGCTTTTAAATACTACGCCCTTATTCACAAGCTTGTAATCCCATCTGAAAAACATCATAGAAATGAGGGGTGTCGTAGGCGTCGATAATTGTGTGCTTGTGGATTAGCAACATGTATTTTATTTGCCGTTACAGAAGATGAAAAATGTTTGAACGTCACATACAAACGCATTTATTTGTATGTGAAAGTCAAACATTTTTCATCTCCTGTAGTAGGCAACGAAAATACATGGCTAACCACAAGCACACAATTGTCGACTCCTGCGACACCCCGGGCTTCCCTTATGGATTACATCTTGTCAGGCGCACTAAAGCCTAAGAGTTCGATGCAAGTATTTAAAATCTTTAACACTAATACGATTAAAGCGATCCATTCCTGCTGTTTTTCAACGTTTTCTTCTGCAATGATCTTATTTTCATGGTAGAAACCATTGAACGCATTGGCAAGGTCATAGATATACGCACATACTTTGTGTGGAGCAATCTCAGCTGCAGCATGTTCCATTACATCATTGAACTTGCTACATAATAACATAAGATTGATTTCGCTTTCCCCACGTTCACGTGTAGAGCCCTGAATCTTTAAGCTATCAAAGTCAGTAACACCCTTAACTTCTTTATATTTCGCTAAGATGGACTTAATACGAACCATGGTATAAAGAATGTATGGGCCTGTATTTCCTTCAAAAGAAGTAAAACGGTCGATATCAAAGATATAATCTTTGTTTGCCTGATTGGAAAGATCACCATATTTTAAAGCTGCTAAACCAACTGTTTTCGCGATGCTTCTAGCTTCATCTTCTGGCATCTCACGATTGGACATGATCTTCTTGTAAACTTCCTCATTGATACCGGAAATTAAGTTTTCAAGACGCATAACGCCGCCATCTCTTGTCTTAAATGGCTTACCGTCTTTACCATTCATAGTACCAAAACCTAAGAATTTAAGGTTAACATCTTCTGGAACGATCTTTGTCTTCTTCGCGCAACGGAATACTCTCTCAAAGTATAAATCCTGACGTTTATCTACAACATAGATTACAGAAGATGGTTTAAATAATTCCATACGCTCTACTAATGTTGCTAAGTCCGTTGTATCATAAAGGCTTGCTCCATCGGATTTTAAGATCATACATGGAGGCATTTCCTTCGTATCTGTCTCTTCCTTAACATCAACTACTAACGCACCATCACTGATTCTAGCATATCCGTTTTCTTTTAGATATTTAACCATATCAGGAATGTACTTCTGAGCATCACTTTCCTTCTTCCAGATATCGAAATGAACATCTAAGTTTTCATAGTTTTTCTTTAAATCATTTACGGAAACTGTCATAATGTGTTTCCATAATGCAGTGTATCCACGATGTCCGTTCTGTAACAGGTAAGTCGCCTGTCTAGCTTCTTCCTTATATTCTGGATGTTC
Source organism: Clostridiales bacterium (assembly GCA_029098165.1). Lineage (GTDB taxonomy): Bacteria > Bacillota > Clostridia > Lachnospirales > Lachnospiraceae > Lachnoclostridium. Next base: position 39,034 of record JAQXNU010000135.1, on the reverse strand, counting down.
TTTCGAATATCCGCTTGCATAAGGATAGATTTCTTCTAATTCTGTAATTGTAAATGGTGCTTCTTCTGGATATTCTCCTGTAAAGGATTCATCAAAATAAACCAACTCAGGCTGTCTCTTCTTAAGCTCTGTGATGATTAGACCGATCTGAAGCCCCCAGTCGCCAAGATGAGCATCACCAATCACGTTATGACCCATAAAACGTACTAAACGCTTAATGCTTTCACCGATGATTGCTGGACGTAAATGACCTACATGAAGTGGTTTTGCAACGTTAGGTCCGCCATAGTCAACTACCACAGTTGTTGGATTTTCTACTTTATCACAGCCAAGTCTTTCATCCGTTGTCATGTTCTGTAGATATTCTGCTAAAAATTCATTGTTAAGTTTAATATTAATAAAACCAGGCATAATTGCAGTGATTTCAGAGAAAATTGCATTATCTTTGCACTTTTCTACAACCTCATTGGCAATCATGATCGGAGCTTTTTTGTATTGCTTCGCTGCTGCCAATGCACCATTACACTGGTACTGACATAAGTCTGGACGGTTCGATACTGTTACAGTACCAAACTTCTCTTCATATCCACATTCTGTGAATGCTTTTGTAAATATACTTGTTAATTGATCGATTACTTTAATCATTATTGCCTCCGTATCTCTCATCCATAAAAAACGTTAGACTTACTTTAACACAATTAAAATACCTTGTAAAGAGTCTGGAAACGAATCACAGTCAAGAAATAGCGCTATTTTCAAATAATCCCCGTTTCATATTATTATGAAGCAGATTTTGAGTAAATATAAAAGGGGCTGTGAAAAAACAACAAAAAGAATAATGAGGAGAGAGTCGAGAAATCATATTATAATTTGGCTTAGTCCGGTCGAAAGTGAAAGGCAGCCAAATTCTAATACGATTTCCCGACTCTCATGATTATTTCCTTGCTGTTTTTTCGCAGCCCCTTTATCAAGTAAATAATATAATTTACTGTTAGTACTAATGAATTACCTCTAGTCTGGCATTACAAAAGCACAAACAATATAAGCGAAAAATCCGACACCGCAAAAAGCAAAGATTGTCCATAAAATACGTACTACCGTTGGATCAATGTTAATATACTCTGCAATACCTGCACATACACCTGCAATCTTACGATTTGTTCTTGATTTTGTTAATCTTTTCTGCATAATTAATATCCTTCTTTCCTCTATATTATTTAAATCTCAATTTTAAAGAACCAACACTACAATCTAAATCAATCGTACCAATGGAACTTTCATTCTTAATTCGGTTATTGGAAGAGAATGAGTAATTGTGGCCATTTAAATTAATGTTACCAACACCACAGCTGACATTGTAATTGTACTCTTCTTCGTTGCCATTTAGAATGATATCCATTTCACCCATTCCACAATCCGCATCCAAATCACCTGCCACCTTGCCATCTACTTTGATACTGCCAACACCACACTCGAATTTCGCTTTCTTCGTATCGAGTTCTCTGATGATCAATTCTCCAGCACCAACATCACAGGAAATCTCATCAGTAACGTTCATATTTCTGACATCCATTTTTCCGGCACCAATGCTGACTTCTGCAACCTTGGTATCCATTTCTTCTACCTTAATTTCACCGGCGCCCAATTCAATCTCAAACTCTTCTGCGATAAAATCTTCTGGGACAGTAATCGTAATCTTAGGATAATCGCTATCATGATGACCAAACCATCCAAAACTAAATGGAATATTCAGTCCAAAAATATTTAAAGTATCCGTGATTTTTCCATTCTGTTTTAAATGCCATGTATCACCTTCTACATATCCCTGAAAACCATTTTCTACAACATTCTCAACTTCTGCTGTAAATTCATCCCCTTTCAGTATTTTAACATATCCGTATTCAACATCAAGGTCAATCGATTTAATATTCTCAACTTTATAAGAATAATCGTAAGTATTTTCGCCATGAGAAACGATCTTGCCACCGAGTACAAATCCTATGATCGCTAGCAATAATCCGATTCCGATACTAGCACAAGCTATTCCAAGAAATATTCTTGTTACTCGTTTCATGCTGTCACTCTCCTTCCACCAAATGGAGCTCTAAAAATTGCTCCTACCGCTTTGCAAACTGCTGGGATAACCTTTGCAATTGTTGATGTTAATAAGAAGAATAGAATACCTAATCCAAAACATATTAATCCACCGCCGATTGCTACAATGCCAATTGCAGGAACGGAAGCAACTTCCACGATACCACAAAGAAATACTGCAACTCCAGCTACGGTACATCCGATTCCAGCTGCACCAAAACCAATAACTAAACCAAACACAGTTGAAAAAGCTGCAATTGTGAGTGGAATGATACATGGAATTGCAAAGATACATACTAAAATCAATAATCCTACATTTGTCTTTGCTGGTTTCTCGTAACCATACTGATTTTGTTCATATCTATTTTGATTTGGATATGGGTTTTGACCTGGATTGTATCCACCTTGATTCTGGCCTTGAGCATATCCACCCTGATACTGGTTCTGATTCTGTGCATATCCATTATTCTGGTGCTGCTGCTCATACTGAGTATTTGTGTTTTGGTTCTGTGTTTCTTTATTTAAGTTTACAAAAGAACTGTTTGCTTGTTCGGTGTTACCCTCTGTTCTTTGCTGTCCTGTAACAGAAGGTTCCACCTTGATGATGCTGTCTTTAGAATCATTCGCATCTTTATACCCATGCTCGGTGTATTCCCCGTCCTTTGAATACTCGCCATTAGCAGATAGGTCCTCTTTAATTGTACGGGCTACTCGTTCTGGACTTCCAAGTTCTCGTAAGATCTGATCTTCGTTTTCTACTCCTGCATCTTCAAAATAGTTTGTATAAAACTCTAATGCTTCTTGCTTTTCCTCAGCCGGAATATCAACTAACAACTGTTCCAACTGATTCATAAATTCTATACGGTTCAACTAAGCCACCCCCTCAAATATTTTTGCAATCTTATCTGAATAATTTTTCCACTCAGAGCAGTAAAGTTGTAACTGACTTCGCCCCTGTGGAGTAACTTTATAATATCGTCGATTGCGACCTGCAATTTCTTGATTGTATGCTTCCAAACAATTGTCTTTTTGTAATCTTCGAAGTACTGGATATAATGTGGATTCTGAAATTTCAATTGCTTCTCTGACATCCTGTGTGATCTTATATCCATAAGTTCCTTCTGGTTCTCGCGATACAGCTGCTAATACGATTGCATCCAGTAACGCTGAGCCTGTATTAAATACCATGTAATCAACTCCTTTGCCATAGATTAAACAAGTATTTTCTGAACTTGTTTATTGCTATTTCAGTTGTAATATTGTTTCGATGACAATACTATACATCGTATAATATTATAATGTCAATATGGTTAATGTGATTCTAATTTTTCTCTAATAATTGTGATAAGTTACATTTAAGTTTGTAAATTTACATTAATGTTGGTAAATTTACATTAATGTTGGTAAATAAATATCTACTATCTAATTTTGTTTATCATATAGCTATAAAAAAACTATTGGATTTAATCGTAAATAGATAATCCAATAGTTTGTATATTCTTTACCCAAAATTGGAAGGGCTAAGATATCCTTGAAGTTAGCGTAAATCACTATCATTTAATTCATTAATACATCTTTGAAACTTTCTCTTATTAAAAATAACAAACTTATATTTTTTTCCTGTCTTCACTTTTATTTTAACAATTGGAAATATCAACGCAAACATATGATATGAAATCAATTCTATATTTTCGTAAGGAATTTTTAGCATTTTATAATCATTAGGAATCGTAATTTTTTGACATACAAAATAAAATGCATCGTCTGTTAACTTTATGGCTCCTCCATGAATTCCTTGTATGCAGGCACTTGCATAAAAACTTTTCTTCATTTTTTGACCTACACCCCCAAATTCACTAACTATATAACACGTCAGAATAAATACGATTAACCGCATCATCTAATGTTATTTCCTTAGTCAGTGTTTTTTCCTTTATAAATCCTATGTAATCCTTTTCATTCCACTAGCTTCGCATTTCTTCTTCACCAAAATCAAATCGATTACTTTTTGTTTCGTGGCGTTTGAATGTTTCTTCAAATGGCAATTCATAGTAATAAGCATAAATATTTTCACCATAAATCTGAACTGCCTTTTCAAATAACGGCCAATACCAAACGGATTTAAAAATACTTTCAATAATCGTAATTTCACTATTCTCATAACCATATTGCAATAATGAAATGAGCATTGGTAGTGCTGCTGTATCGATTCCGTCATTTGCCCATAACATTTCTCGTCGAATAATATCTTGCGGAATCATAAGAGTATTTCTCCCAAATTTCGTTGCAATGCCTTTGCAACACTTGTTTTTCCACGAATCATGATTAATTTTGGTATTGAGTCACTTCCTCTTTATTCATTATGAAATTAAAATATACAAGATAACATAAGAATATAGTAATATTAATTATCCCCAAGAGATCAAGTCGAATTTGAATTCCAAAAAGATAATGAGAATAAGTACGAATTGTGATTAACACTAGTCCAATTAATAAAGGTAGTGTTTTACGATAACGAAAAACAAGTATAAATGCAAGTATCTCATACAAATAACCATACCGTTCATGCATTGCAGGTAAAAATAGTATGCAAGCAAACGTTAACAAGAACGCAATATATAACATATGATCTCCCGTCAATGTTACTTTTTTCTTCATAAAGTAATACATAAGTAAACCAAGAATCACAATTGTAATAACGATAGCTGGCCTGGAGAAATTATCATAATTTGCATTCGTAATTGACCAAAAACCAGGATAATTCATCGTTATTTTCCGAAAAGTATTGGTTTGATGATAGTATATCTTCAAAAGGTCTAAAACTGACCTTCCTGCAAGTAAATTAGGTATTGCTGTTACTAAATGTGTAAGTGGAATTAAGAAGAAGTATAAGATACTAAAATCCTTTTTTACAAGATAAATAAAACAGTAAAATGGCAAAATAAATACCATCTGTAATTTAAATGCAAATGATAGTCCTAGCAAAATAAAAGCCTTAGCATATCGTTCTTGATATAATTGATAGAGCGAAAATACAATAAAAAATACATAAATACTATCACATTGCCCCCAGGCAGCTGAATTCAAGAAGACAATTGGGCAAAAAACAATCGCTGCATAAGCAAAGAGTGCTACTTCCGTTGCCTTTTCTTTTTTCACATTGCTTTCTTTTGTTTGTAATATATAGACGAATTTCATTACAATAAGCGCAAGTAAAAAGTCAAATATGCAAGATAATAACTTATACGACAGAATTGGTCGTAACGGAATATATGTCAGAATAGATATAAATAATTGGTACAGTAAATTATAGTTACCAACCTGAGTTAACAAATTTGTCCTAAAATCGTTGTCATTGATCTTATCAAACCACGGGAGCAAACATAATTCTAAATCTCCACTCGTCTGATTGCGTAACATATATCTTAATACTAATCCAAAAAATGTTATAGCAAGAAATGTAATTACATTCAAATGCTTTGTAACCCATGAAAGAAAATCTCTTTCAAATTGAAATGATAGTTTATTTTGTTTCATCCATTTGTTCCTCCACTTGATCTACACTCGTTCGTTCACTGATGATATACCTTGGACGATGCTTTGTTTCCATATACATTTTACCTATATACTCACCAATAACACCCATACCGATTAACTGTACTCCACTGACTAAGCAAACAATACAAGTCATACTTGTCCACCCAGAAACGGTACGATGAGAAAAATACGAAGCAATTGACCATATGACTCCAATAAAGCTAATCGTAGCAATTAGAATCCCAAGTCGAGTAATTAATTGTAATGGTCGAATACTTAAGCTGGTAATCCCTTCACACGCAAGTGCAAACATATGATGAAGGGAATAATGTGTCTTACCAGCAATTCGCTGTTTTCTCTCATAATACACGCAAGAACTTCGAAATCCTACCAATGGAATTAATCCACGCAAGAATAGATTTACTTCTTTAAAGTTCTCCAATTCATTCAATACTTTAGAAGAAATCAAACGATAGTCTGCGTGATTATAAACAATGTCGCCTCCAAGTCTTCGTAAAATTCGATAATAAACTTGTGCTGTATGTCGTTTAAAGAATGAATCACTCTTTCGATCGGAACGCACGCCATAGACGACGTCACTTCCATTCTCATATTCTTCTAACATCTTATCAATAGCCTGTATATCATCTTGTCCATCACAATCCAAAGAGATTGTAATGTCACAATATTTTTTTGCTTCCATCAAACCTGCTAATAATGCATTTTGATGCCCGCGGTTTCGGCTTAAGCTGATTCCTATAAAAATGGGATCCTTATGTACGAGAGTTTTTATGACATTCCATGTGTCATCCTTACTTCCGTCATTTACAAATAATATTTTACTCTCCTTAGAAATGATGTTCTTTTCAATTAATTCCTTTATCTTTTGTTGAAAAATACCACTCGTTTTAGGTAAAACTTCCATCTCGTTATAACATGGAATTACAAGATAGAGTATCCTCATATGTATCAATTCCTTTCAATGTTAATGGTATTCCATATAAGCACTACTACGTACAAAAAAGTTTTTTGAACACTTCAAATCGATAGTTATTATATCATATTTTGTGGTATTAATAATCATTTTATACCCACTTATGTAAATTTATCACTAACTAAAGTATTTCAAATTTGGAACATAAAAATAAAGGAATAGCACGTAATGCCTATTCCTCCATCATATTGATGGTAGGGAACACCATTTACTACAAGACAGGTGATTTTTCTATCTAGTTCGATCAAGCAACGGGCATAAGAGAAATGTGGGAAGTCTCCTCTTGATTTTATCTTACTTGTTTTCGTTTCAACATTCAGCTGTAACGTTGTTTGGTTCGGATAGGTATATTCCTTTGTTATTGAAACAATATCCTTCAATTTCTCTCCGTAGGAAGACATCCAATAATAGAACAACACATATTCCTTCTCTCCTTGTGACAAAATAATGTATTCATCTCTACTGTCCAATAAAGGATAATACATAAGAATATCGTTTGTTTCCTCTGTCTCACAATATACTATCTCATCGCCTATCATCTTGCATAGTTCCTCTTTCAAATCCATTGCTGTTTTGGCTTGTTGACACTTCTTTAGTAAAGCCTCTTCCATTAATTCTTTTTCTTTTTCCTTTTCCTTGATCTTTTCCATTTTCTTTTGATCAATGTCATCTCCAAAAGAAATAACATAACTATTCAATGCCATAACCCCCAAGAAAAGAATGATCAGAACAATTACTATTTTCTTCATAATCCCTATTCTTTATCCCCCTTTCCTCTAACAAGCAACTTATACCAAAAGGTCAGAATTTTGGGCCCAGGGTCCAAAATTCTGGCTAGAAAGTTCCAAATTATGTACCATCGTGAGAAACTAGACAAAATAATAGTAGCTTCCTTAAGATTCCCTTTTATTGTAATTTACAATCCTTAAACTGAATTCCATCATCATTTGTTAATTCACACTCTTTTGTGTTATCATGGAAGTCACAATTTTTAAATGTGATCTTTTGATTATTATTGCTTACAATAAAATAATTGAAAACCTCATAATCAACAGTATTATTGTAAATCTGGCATTTATCATAAGTAATGGAACTGCATCCATCTAAGAAGATCATATCATAACCGACATTATCTTTAAATTTACAATTAGAAAATTGGGCATTTGTCGTATTAGTTAATTCCATGATTCCATAGGTACATTCATAAATCTGGGTATTTACCATCTTTAGATTATCTACATAGTCCGTGATAATACCGTATGTCCCACAACCATATAAGTTACAGGAATCAATTGTAATCTTATCGGAATTTGTAATATGCAATACACCACCTTCACAATATCCTTTCTCTTTGGTATGTCCAATGGTCAGATTCTTAAATGTTATATCCCTACAACCATCAAGGTTAATTACATTGGAATACCGAGGCTCAATTACAATCGAAACATTACCCTTACCAATCAGAGTAAGGTGGTTGACAGCATGTAATACGTATTCCACTCCATCATATGTAGAATTTGCATAAACATTTGCAAGATATCCTATATCTTGCAACGCCTCTAAATCTGAGAGATTATATTCTCCCTCTTCTAAATAGATTAGATTGTAGGTTCCTATCGCATTCATAAGCTGATTTACATTTGAAACCGTTGTACTATCTACACGATCTATTTTAGTTGTATTCGTCAACTTACCGTTCTTATACTGTTTGCTGATTGAATATTCATCTGCATATTTGGTCTTGATTTCACTTACTAGTTTTCCGTTTTTATCATAAGTTGCTGATTCAAATCCTTCCTCCGAATAACGCATCTCTTTTACTTTTTTATTTTTCTCATAAATAATTTTTGATTCAATTCCATTTTCATAATCAAATTTATACTGCGTATAATTACTTGGCATTGTAATCTTTTTGTAATTCTTTGGATTAACTTCAATCGTCATATAAGATTTCGTTGAGTTCACCTGAATAGAATAGTCCTTATCATTGTCCACCTTACCTATACTCAATTGAAATGCTTCCTTTTCCAGGTTTTTTACATAATCATTCATATTAAATTTCATGCTGATCAGCTTACCAGTTTTTTGATTGATATAGGCTGTTACTTTTGCATAGACATTCTTCATATTATCCATATACGGATAAAATGCAAGAATATTGCTTGTAAAAACCTCTTCACAATGCTCTCTATTGCCTAGATAACTAGCACAATCAAACTTTGCTGAAACACAATATGCTTTTTGACCATTTTTGAGGGTATCCTTTTTTACAAATTTAATATCTGACATATACTTGAACATATTCTTGTAATCATATGCTTTGAGATCAGTCTCTACACCAACAAAGTCCGCTCTGTCATATGTATTGGTATCACCTTCACTATAAAGGCTAGTTCGTTTTTGTTTTTTTGAGTCGTACGTTTCATAATAGTGGGACTCATTTATGAAATCACCAAAAGTATCTTTATAATGTTGAACACAGACAAAATCCTTTCCTTTAACTTGCACGGAACGATAACCATGCATTTTCTCTTTCGTTATTTCCATCATTTCCTTTCTCTTGATATCTGCAGATACATTAATACTAACTACAACTAAATCGTTCTTACCCTGTTTGCTATATAATGCATCTTTCAGCACCTTTTTTGCCGTTACCTTACTGGCTGCTTCTACACTTGAGATTGGTATCGAGCATAAGAATAGTAAAGCAAATGCCAAAAATAGTATCCTCTTTAAATTTTTCATGTCATTTCGCTCCTCCTTTTTTTACCATTGTAACATGTTTTACAATAAATGTAGATTACTTTTTTACAATCTGTGTTGGAATTAATCCAAATAAAATGGAACTTATCATAGAATTTATTAGTACCTCGCTACCAAGGTATTAACGTTTCATAATGTAGATACGAAAAGGAGCTGTGAAAAACCCGCAAAAATAGAATAACGAGGAAAGAGTCGGGGAATTACATTAGAATTTGGCTAAGCATGTACCCAAGGGAAAGGCAGCCAAATCCTAATGTGATTCCCCGACTCGCTAGTTCAACTTTATTGCGGTTTTTTCACAGCCCCTTTTCTGATTAGTTCTTTACCATTTTGCATCTACTGCCGGACAACTTCGCTGCTTCATCACCGCACGCATCTCTACATAACAGCCACAAATACGGCACATACCAGCTAACAGCTGATCGCACTCTTTACAGATAGATAGCCGTTGCTGATATACTGATTCTGGTACTTTCACATCATCATCCAGATTTGCAATATAATCATACATATTCTGATACCGTTTGGCATCGGGCATCTCATACAGCAGACATTTCTTGCAGGTTAACATATCATGATTCATATCGTTTCGTGATCTTTAATTACGCTAATTCAATCTCAAGTTGAACCACGGAACATGCAGGAATTGAAAATGCCACACCTTTATCATTGATCTTTAAGTCTAAGAAATCCACTGGTTTTACGGTTTCTGGAGCTTCAAATGTATTATGTGCATCCATCTTATCACATAATATCTTGCCTACTGCTCCCTTAACCCTATATTCCGCAATGATCGACTCTACATCATAGCTTTCTGTGAGAGAAGCATTACTGATTGTAAGCTGAAGTTTACCATCTGGGCCTTGGGAAACGGACTGTGATAGATTTGGAACCATATACTCTTCTTCCAGACCAATCTTTGTTGTATTAATGTAGCTGTCTACTAATTCATTGTCCATATGATTCTTATATAGATCAAATACATGGTAAGTTGGTGTCAAGATCATCTTGTCACCCTCGGTTAAGATCACGGACTGTAACACGTTAACCATCTGAGCAATATTTGCCATCTTAACGCGATCACAATGCGCGTTGAAGATATTTAGATTAATACTTGCAACGATGGCATCTCTCATTGTATTCTGCTGATATAAGAAACCTGGGTTGGTTCCTGGCTCCACATCATACCAAGTTCCCCATTCATCAACAATCATTCCAAGTTGCTTCTTCGGATCGAATCGATCCATGATTTCCCCGTGTTGTTTTACAAGAGTCTCCATATACCAAGTCTTTGCGATTGTCATATAGTACTCTTTCTCATCAAATTGAGTGGCACTTCCTTTATGGTCCCAGTTATGAGGAACAGTATAGTAATGAAGAGACATACCATCCATAAAACCATGTGCATTCTCTGGTGCACGTTTAAATGCCGTCTCAAGTACCTTTTCTGTCCATTCATAATCATCAACATTCGCACCACACGCAATCTTATAGATTGGTTTCTCTGGATGATAATTTCTTACATAAGTAGAATATCTGCGGTATTCATTACCGTAATACTCTGGAAGCATATTACCGCCACATCCCCAGTTTTCATTACCAACACCAAAGTAATCCACCGTAAATGGTTCTTTGTGACCATTTTGTTCACGTAACTTAGCCACCGGAGAAACGCCATCATAAGTTAAATATTCTACCCATTCCGACATTTCCTGAACAGTTCCACTGCCCATGTTACCATTAACGTAAGTCTTACAGCCTAACTGACGGCATAATTCCATAAATTCATGAGTACCGAAGCTGTTATCTTCCACAACTCCACCCCAGTGAGTATTGATCATCTTTTTTCTTGTTTCTTTTGGTCCAATTCCATCTCTCCAGTGATATTCATCTGCAAAACATCCGCCTGGCCAGCGAAGAACTGGAATATGTAAATTCTTTAAAGCAGCTACTACATCATTACGCATACCATTTGTATTCGGAATCTTGGAATCCTCTCCTACATAGATTCCTTCATAGATACATCTTCCAAGATGTTCAGAAAAATGACCGTAAATTTCTTTGTTGATATGACCTTTTTTAATGTCTGGATTAATATACAGTTTCATTGAAAGCCCTCCATATTTACTATTTCATTATTCACTTATAAAGTAGTACTTTTATTTCACTATTTGCTTAAGTATTTAATAAATGAATTAACATTTACTATAAAATACCACTAATCTATACTATCGTCAATATCGTTTTTACTGATTTTACAGCAAATTTAACGAAAGCTTCGCTCTTCAATGAAGCATTTGACTTTCTGAAAACATATGACTATAATTTAGGCAGATAAAAAACTGTTATGAAGAATTTAACCTAATGGAGGTTTCCAAATGCTATACATAAAGTCCCTAAATGAGGCAGAAGACGTATTTAAATCATTAAGTGCACCGATGCGTCTAAAGATCATGGAAATGATTTATGAGGATAAAGAGTGGAGCATGAATGATTTAGCAGAGGCATTAGATTTAACCAACAGTGCAATCTCAATGCATGTGAGCAAATTAGAACAGGCTGGTCTTGTAACGATACAGACAAAAGCCGGCAAACGAGGAAATCTAAAGATTGTAAAGCCTAATCATAGCCGAATGATGATCGACTTAGCACCGATAAAAGAAACTCGGACATTCTATCAAGATGATATCCGAGTTGGTCATTATTCAAATTATCAGATCACACCGACCTGTGGGATTGCAACGCCGACAAAGATTATCGGTACATTTGACGATCCAAGATTCTTCAATTTCTCAGAACGTTTTGACGCAGGGATTCTCTGGTTTGGAAGCGGTTTTATCGAGTACAATCTGCCCAATCATCTAAAAGCAGGACAGACATTAGATGAACTTCAGATCTCTTTTGAGCTTTCTTCGGAGTATCCTGGGTTTAATAATGATTATCCATCCGATATTTATTTTTCCATCAATGGTATCTCATTAGGGCTTTATGTTAGCCCTGGCGATTATGGCGAACGAAAAGGATTTGTAACTCCAAACTGGTGGCCAGATACCTTAAACCAATATGGACTGCTAAAAACGTTGATCATCAATAAGGAGGGTACTTTTATCGATGGTAGCGATAAGATTAGTGATACTACGATTACAGAGCTAGAGATCAACTATATCAGTTCCATCTCTTTTCGCTTTGAAGTTCCAAAAGATGCTGCAAACTGTGGTGGCTTTACTCTCTTCGGTGAGAATTTCGGAGACTATAATCAGGCAATTCGAGTCAAAGCATTTTATACCGATCATATATGTGAAAAAACAGCAAAAGAGCAATGAGGAGAGAGGATGGTGGGGAATAGTATTAGAATTTGGCTACCTTTCCCTTGCGGCCGGACTTAGCCAAATTCTAATACTATTCCCCACCATCCTCTCACGCTCATTGTTTTTGCTGTTTTTTCACAGGCTTCTATGTATTCTTTTTATTTCTTTGGTTAAGCATACTTAGGTTGGAAATACTCAAGATAGTATCAAGCATGAGAAATATCCTCCACCTTAGATATAATCAAATTGGATTATTTCTTCTCCTGACCATAGTAAGCGTTCGCACCATGTTTACGGAAGTAGTGTTTATCGAGTAAATACTGTGGAGCTCGGTTAACGTTTGGATTTAACGTCATGGTCTGATAAGCCATTCGACACACTTCTTCTAAAACAACGGCATGGTAGACTGCATCTTCTGGTGACTTACCCCAGGAAAATGGACCATGATTCTTAACAACGATCGCTGGTGCTTCCATTGGATCTTTGTCTTTGATTGTCTCGATGATTACTTTACCAGTATTCTTCTCATATTCATTCTCCACTTCAGCCGAAGTTAAAGAACGAGTACAAGGAATTCCACCATAAAAATAATCTGCATGTGTTGTTCCAAGCGGTGGGATCTCAAGTCCTGCCTGTGCAAAAGTTACTGCATAGGTAGAATGAGTATGTACAATTCCTCCTAAGGAAGGATAAGCTTTATATAATTCCAGATGAGTTGGAGTATCCGAAGATGGACGATACTCTCCTTCTACAATCTTACCATCTAAATCAAGTACGACCATATCCTCTGGTTTCATAGTATCGTAATCCACTCCGCTCGGTTTGATAACTACTAATTTTGTTTCTGGATCGATTCCACTGACATTTCCCCAAGTATAAATAACCAAACCCTTTTTTACTAATTCCATATTGGCTTCATATACTCTTTGTTTTAACTCTTCAAGCATAATTTGACCTCCTAATGCCTTAGTTTATAGTTTTTTATAGTTAACTTATCCATAACATAAAAGTTTAATGACAAAACTATAATACAACATAATGGTCATTCCGACAAGAATTAAGTTTCCCAAAATAATAATTCGTTCTTCGATTTTTTACTGTACTTTTCCTCCTATTCGATTATATAATAAGTTGAATCAACTCTAAAACTTATGGATATTAGAATACACTATATTTAATATACAATATGGAGGTAACAATTATGAATTCTCAATTATTTTATAAAGCAATGGCTGGCTTCTATGATCTGCTTGATGTTATTTATTTTAGAAATCACAAAAAAAGCCCACGAAGAGTAGTTTTTCATTCCATCGATGATTCGGATCGAGTACTGGATTTATGCACTGGTACCGCAACCAATGCACTAAAGATTGCTAAAGCAAAGCCATTTAAGACAGTGATCAAGCGAGATCTGCCTTCTTACTTTAAACAGCATGGATTTCAAGTGATATCGGAAACTCATTGTGATTACTCGAAAGTGTTACGTTTAAAGAAAAACCTAGATTAATAAAGCAAGATAACATTGTAGAAAGAGAAAGGATGATAGAATGAGCGTACCTTTTAATAAACTGAACAAAAGAAAAAAACTCGCAATCGTATTAAGTACTTTGATGGTTCTTAGCTTGATCTTAGCTTTCGTCATATACAATAAGATAAGATATACTCCATACATACCATCCAAGCCTGCACAGATTTTTCTCTATGGAGAACAACATGGGGAAAAAGAGTTATATGAGAAAGAGTTTGAACTTTGGCAACATTATTATGAACATGATGGCATGCGCTATCTATTTATGGAACAACCATACTATACGGCCGAGTTTTTAAATCTATGGATGACAAGAGATGATGATGACATACTGGATCAGCTCTATGCTTGTTGGGAAGGAACTGCTACTCATGTTCCAGAAGTAAAAGAGTTCTATAAAAAAATAAAAACTTATTGTCCAGAGACTATCTTTTTGGGAACTGATGTTGGCCATCAGTACGGTTCTATCGGTGAGAGCTATCTTAACTACTTAAAACAAAGTGGAGAAGATAACTCAGAAAAATATCAGATTGCCCAAAATACGATCAACCAAGGAAAAAACTACTATGAAACTAATGATGACGTGTATCGTGAAAATGCTATGACTGAGAACTTCATCAAAATGTATGATCAGCTGAATGGTGCTAAGATCATGGGTATCTACGGTGGCGCTCATACCGATCCACGGAAGAAGAACTGGAATCATAAAGTGGACTGTATGGCAAAACAGTTAAAAGCTTATTATGGTGATGTGATTGAATATCAAGAGGTACGCAAAGTGAGAAAGTAACACTGCACGAGTTCCATTACCAATAACCTGACAGGATAAAATTTGTCAGTTAATAAACAGAAATAAGAGCGATGAGGAGAGGAACCAAATGACGTTAACAAAAAACATACAAACAAATGAAACTATTATTCATATGGCAAAAGCAGCATTCCCGAATAAGCAAGTATTAAATATAAAAGAGTTAACAGAGGGAATGTGCAATGTAGCATACTGTATTACATATCAGGATGGCAGTGAGAGTATTCTCAAAATTGCATCAAAAGATAAAAGTGGAAATACATCAAATGAGATTAACTTGATGAAAGCGGAAGTCGAGGCGATGAGTCTTGTATTACAGCATTGTTCTTTCAAAGTACCAAAAGTTCAATATTATGATGTATCAAGAACAATATGTGATGGAGATTATTTCTTCATGGAAAAATTGTGGGGTGACAATTTCTATTTTGTCAAAGAAAAACTGTCAGAAAAAACGATTTCAGAAATATATGAAGAAATCGGAAAAAACTCGAAAGAACTTACCTGTATTCAAAATTCTGAATTTGGATTCTTAGGGGATGAGAAAAGATATCATTCCTTATATGATTTTGTAAAGTTAATGCTTACAAATCTGATTTCAGATGCCCAAAAGAGAAAGATTGATATTGTTTATGATGCAGCTACCTTGATCAATCAATTAGAAAACGATAAATCTGCCTTTGAAAAGGTACAAACAGCATCTTTAGTTCACTGGGATCTGTGGGAAGGAAATGTGTTTGTCAAAGATGGACATATATCCGGAATCATCGATTGGGAAAGAGCTTTATGGGGAGAACCATTTATGGATGACCGCTTCCGATATCATAATAAGTGCGAAGCATTTCTCAAAGGTTTTGGTAAAACATCATTTTCAGAAGATGAATTAAAGCGAATAAGGTGGTATGATATTATTCTTTATCTAACTATGATGATTGAGGTTTTTTATAGAGAGTATGAAGATCAAGGGCAATATGCTTGGGCTAGAGAGATGCTTGAGAAAGTTTTTTAATAGCATGTGAGTATTCTTATGGTAGGACTTAATTAGGGATATAAAAAATATCGATTCATAATTGTATTAAATTGGGTATTTACGGTGAAATTTCCTTTTTAATACCCAAGCATCGTTTTCTTCCAAATAAATCTAGAACCATAGGAAGTCGTCAGCTAAAACCTGTATATAATCTGCAGCATAAAGTAGATTTAGAATCAAAATGACTCTATGCTATAAAGTATTGTAACAAATATAGTACTATAACGAAGCTGAAATTTATCACCGAAAATAATACAATATAACTTTTTGACTTCTCTGGATTATGTTTCTTAAACTCACTAAATGTGATCAAACTTGCCAAAGATGCAATTAACGTACCACATCCACCAATATTCACAGCAGGCAGTAAACTAGCATAATTATTCGTAAAGTGAGACAACAATACTGCGCTTGGAACATTGCTGATAAACTGGCAAGACAAGATACCGAATAATAAGGTATTCTTTGGAAGCAGAAACTCAAAGAAATTACTTACGGCTGGAATTCTTGCCATATTGCCACTGAATACAAAGAATACACAAAATGTTGCAAGCAATGGATAATTAACTTCTTTAATACTCTCCTTATCTAGTAAGATCAATGCAATCGTAATTGCAACTGTTCCCCATGTATAAGGAACCACACGAAATACGATTAGAATACTTGCTACAAACAGAATGGAATAAATGATCATACGTTTTATATTGAACGTATACGCCTCATCGTTCTTCAAAGTCAAAGGCGTTGGCTTTACTAACAAACAGCATACTAAGATCATAATCGTAGCTGCAAAAAAGGACGGGAACATGATCTTCATAAATTCCCCTGTATTAATCTTAAAGTAAGAATACAGGTAAAGATTCTGTGGATTTCCGAATGGAGTGATCATTCCTCCGAGATTGGCAGCAATATTCTGCATGATAAATGTAAATGCCATTGCCTGCTTATTCTCCGTCTTACTTAGAACAAAATATCCTAACGGTAAGAAAGTTAGAAGAGCCATATCATTGGCTAAAAGCATGGAACCTACATAAGTAATCAGTACTAGCCCAATTGTTGCATTCCGTAAGTTATGAAGTTTTATGACAATCGCTTTACTGATAAATTCAAAGATATGGATATGAGCGAACGCATTCACCACTGCTAACGTACAGAATAAGGTTGCTAGCGTTCTCATATTGAAGTATCCAATGTACTGTTTATCTGGTGGAATAAAACAACAAGTTACTAACATTGCAATCACTGCAATCGTTAGTACCATCTGAGATTTACAATGCTTCCAAAAAATCGTTAGAAAATTGCCTGGACCAAACTTTTGACCAGTCGTTAACGTTGAACTACTATCCGCAGATAACTCAGGATTTATGTATATATGATCTTTCATCATGAACCTCTTTCTCTTTATGGTTGCTTTTTGCAATCAAAGAATTACTGCTTGTGATTTACGATTCACAGCATTTCATTTACGTACCAAAAATAGATTTTAGCAGACTTTACATAAAATGCAATAGGGAATCATAAGAAAGATTGCATGAGATTGTTTTATTTATCCAACTGTGCTATAATATTTTCACTCTGCCAGGATATAATAAAACCATGGTTGCAGAAATATAGATTAAATAAGGAGATTCACATGGCTGAACAAAATCCTATTGTTACGATTGAAATGGAGAATGGTGATCAGATCAAAGCTGAACTTTATCCTCAGATTGCTCCAAACACAGTAAACAATTTTATTTCACTGATTAAAAAAGGTTACTATAACGGGCTTATCTTCCACCGTGTCATTAAAGGGTTTATGATCCAGGGCGGTTGCCCTGAAGGTAACGGTATGGGTGGCCCAGGCTACTCCATCAAAGGTGAATTTGCACAGAATAACTTCAAGAATGACTTGGCTCATACAGAAGGTGTTCTCTCTATGGCTCGTTCCATGATGCCAAACTCTGCAGGTTCTCAGTTCTTTATCATGCACAAGAACGCTCCACACTTAGATGGTTCTTACGCTGCATTTGGTAAAGTTGTTGAAGGTATGGATGTTGTTAATAAAATTGCTGAAGTTCCAACTGACTACAGCGATCGTCCTCAGAAAGTTCAGAGAATGGCTAATGTTACTGTTGAAACTTTCGGTGTTGATTATCCAGAACCAGAAAAAATGTAATCTAGATTAAGAAAGGAGCTTGAAATCAGATTTTCGTAAAAATCTGATTTCAAGCTCCTTTTTCTATTTCACATATTTTTATTCATCGTTCCCGCAGACAAACATGACGACTGCTACTCCGGCACATAATGCAGTTGCAATGGACCAGAATAAAATCTTATTTCCACTTTCTTTTACGATAATAGACAAAATCAATATAATGAGATTTACAATACCGAAGACGGTAAACACAATTCCCAAAATATTTGGTTTTTTCTTTGCTGGCTTTTTCTCTTCTTTCTTTGAAGGTTTCATATAACTGTAACGAGGATCACCCATAATTATTCTTCCTTTCTATTTAGATTGTCATAAATTTGTTTCATATGTAAATTACATATCGAGTTTATGTAGATCAAAAAAACTGGATTTTTAACTAATCAACGCATGTTTTCTCCATCCATCCGTTTTCAAGCGAATGACGAAAAACAGGGAACGGAATACCCAATCGATTGTCATAGCAACCCAGACACCAAACACTCCCATCTTAAACGTCTTCGCAAGAACAAAACTTAAGATCACACGACATACCCACATCGAGATGACAGAGGTAAGCATCGTAAACTTCACATCATTTGCTGCACGTAAGGCATTTGGTAATGTAAATGACAATGGCCAGATTAAAATACTACAAATGCAGTGATAAATCAATAATTTGGTAGCTAAAGCCTGTGTTGCTGCTTGTAAGTTAAACATACTCACAATATCTGGCATCAACAACAGCATTCCTAGATTTAATACAGTCATAGAAGCATATGCCATTAAGAGCAGCTTCTTTGTATATTTTTTTGCCTGGCCCAATTCTCCTGCCCCTACGCATTGTCCGACCACCGTGATCATTGCTAAGCCAATTGCATTACCTGGAATACAGTTAAAGCTAGCAACGGAATTTCCTACAGCATTGGCTGTGATACTAATCGTTCCAAACGAAGCCACAAGCCCACTAACTAGGATTTTTCCAAATTGAAACATACTATTTTCTAATCCATTCGGAATGCCAATGCTTAATATTCGTTTGATCATCTTCGGCTGATAGCCCAATCTTAAGTGAGGATCAATGCCTACTTCGTATTTCTTTTGCATCAACATTCCAATTACAATGACTGCTGCGATCATACGAGAACATAATGTCGATATACCAGCGCCTTCCACTCCCATCTTAAATACATAAATTAACAATGCATTACCAACTACATTGATACAATTCATGTAAAAGGATACACGCATAGAAACCTTAGAATTACCCATTGCACGAAATAGCGCAGCCCCCGCATTGTATAATGCGATAAACGGATAGGACAGTGAAGATAGATAGAAATAAATTCTCGCATTTTTCATGATCAAAGGATCAACCTTACCATAAATCAGTCTTAAGATTGCATGATTTCCAATTAAAGTGACCATCATAATAATCAGTGATACTACCCCAATACTTAATACAAGCTGATTACTAGCTGTCTTTGCATTCTCCTTTTCTTTATGCCCAAGATACTGTGCAGTGACAACGGCGCCTCCTGTTGCTAAAGCTGAAAACAAGCCGATTAGTAGAATACTTATGGAATCTACGATGGATATTCCCGATACTGCTTCTTCTCCACGGCATGTTATCATAATTGTGTCTGCCATTCCGACGGAAACGGCTAAAAATTGTTCGATGATCAACGGAATGATCAACTTATGTAGGTCTTTTTTTGTAAACATATTGCCTTCCTTTTTTCTTTCGTTATCGAATTATTATCCACTGTTTTTCACTAAATTTCAACCTTTATTTGCAAATTTTTTATTTTATTGGTATAATTTTCAAAGTTTACTTTGTATAATTGATTTTTAACATCATATGGAGGACATTATGAAATTAATCGCAAGTGATATGGACGGTACTTTATTACAGAATAACTCACAGCAAGTCAGTGACCGTGCCATACAATTAATACAGGAATTATCAAAAAAAGGATATTTATTCGTTGCAGCTAGTGGACGTCAGTATCCTAATCTAAGACGTCAATTTAAAGATGCAGCCGATGACATGGCATTTATCTGTGAGAACGGTGCTGTCCTATTCTATAAAGATGAACTTTTTTTTGAAAGTCCCATGGAACACAAATTAGCCATGGCAATATGTAACGATATACAGAATCGTTCTGGCTGTGAAGTATTAATCTCTGGAAAAGAGACTTCGTATTTAATGCCAAAAGATCCTGCTTATCTTGATCATATGAGAAACAAAGTGAAAAATAATGTAGTTGTAATTGATGACTTTGAAGCAGTCCCTGAGCCAATCGTAAAGATTTCTGTTTTTGAAAAAGCTGGCATCGTAGAACATTCTGCCGACTATTTTATCCAAACCTGGCAGGATAAAGTCAAATGCACCGTTTCTGGCTACGGCTGGCTTGACTTTGTCAATCCCGATGTTAACAAAGGTTCGACTCTTCTCACCCTCATGAAATCACTCAATATTGCCAAAGAAGATACTTACGCTTTCGGTGACAACTACAACGATATCGAGATGTTGCAAGAAGTAGAATGTGGCTATATTATGGAGAATGCAGTAGATGAATTAAAGCAACTATTTCCACTCAAGTGTAAGTTAGTGGAGGATGAGTTAGAGAAATTGTTATTATAATCTGAGAACTACACCTACGATTGCTGCACCAAGCAGCCATATCCCTGGGTGTAGCTTTTTTAATTGTTTCACTTGCAATAAAACTAGTACCACAAGACACATGATAGCAACTGGAATGCGTAAACTTGTCTTCCCATTTTGCATAACGATCAATGAAATTCTTAGCAGTTCATAAACCGCGACTGCAATCAAGCCTGCAACTGCCGGACGTATTCCGTAAAAGATGCTCTGTACTGTTTGATTCTTACTAAAATTCTCTAAGAACTTAGCGATAATTAATATAATTACAACACTCGGAAATACCAAGGATAACGTTGCAAGTATCGCACCTGGTATGCCAGCTGCATGGTAA
This sequence comes from Clostridiales bacterium, assembly GCA_029098165.1. GTDB lineage: Bacteria > Bacillota > Clostridia > Lachnospirales > Lachnospiraceae > Lachnoclostridium. The sequence continues at coordinate 17,806 of JAQXNU010000135.1, read as the reverse complement.
CCTGCAAAGGTAGCCATATTGACGCCCAAGGGTCCTGGAGTGCTTTCACTGATTGCAACAAGATCGGTTAACTGAGTTGCCGTAAACCAGTCATATTTTTCTGTTAGATTCATCAAAAAAGGCAAAGTTGCTGAACCGCCACCAATTGCAAACAACCCTATCTTAAAAAACTCGTAGACTAAAATCAGATAAGTCATCGATTTATTTCCCCTTTCTTAAGGAATTTCTGAATGAGAACTCCAAGTATCCCTGAGATGATTACAATTGCAACCGAAGGAAGTTGTAAGAAAAATCCTGCCAAGATTACTATAACAAAGATGATTCCACACCAGATATCCTCAATGCTTGCTTTTGCAAGAATATAAACGGTATTGATCAGTAAAGCACATACGACTCCACGAATCCCAACCAAAGCACTTGCCACAATGGGCTGGTCCATAATATTGGTCAGGATTGTTGCTAAAATTGTGATCAGAATAACGGAAGGTGTGATCATGCCCAACGTACCAATAATTCCACCTACGATTCCTGCTTTCTTATGACCAATAAACGTAGCAACATTGACTGCAATCACCCCAGGGGTACACTGTCCAACGGCATAGTAATTCAGAATTTCATCCTCGGTTACCCACTCCCGTTTATAGACTAATTCGTACTTTAGCATTGGAAGCATAGCTAGTCCACCTCCAAAGGTCAAAATACCTATTTTAGCAAAAGATAAGAATAATTCTACATATACATTCATAACTTCTCTTATACTCCTTAAAAATAACTCGTAAACATTTATTGCTTTCCTCATATATTATAAAAGAAGGAGGTAGCTAACTATGTCTCAGATAAGTAAAATTGTCGTTCTCGGTGGAGATTGTAGACAATATTTTATGGTAGAACAGCTTCATCGTCTTAACTTTCCAGTAGCCGTTTATGGCCTTGATATGAAAGACTTAAAGCCTGTCATCTATGAGGCAAGTTCTATCACAGAAGCCATGTCCTTTGGAAATATCGTCATATGTCCTGTTCCTTTCTCAAAAAACTGTAAAAATATTTTTGCACATTCCATCATTGATGACTTAACCATCGATGATTTTCTCTCCCATCTCACAGAAAATCACGTCCTGTATGGTGGTTGCATTCCTAATTTCATCAAAGAATTCTGTATGAAAAAAAAGGTTCACTGTTTTGATTTAATGAAGGATGAGAGTGTTGTCATCGCGAATGCAGTTGCTACTGCAGAAGGTGCCATATTAGAAGCGATTAAGCTTAGTGCAATCACACTGCACAAGAGTCAATGTCTAATCTATGGTTATGGTCGTTGTGCCAAAATACTCGCAGATAAACTGAAGGGACTTAGTGCACAGGTAACAATCACGGCTCGTTCCAAAGAAGCGCTATCCATGGCTGCAGCATATGGATTTCAAACAATTCCACTTGCTGACATAAATAAATATCTAGCAGAGTTTCCATTTATCTTTAATACAGTACCTTCCCTTATTATGGATGCCGCAAGCCTAAGTTATGTACAAAAAGATGTAACAATCATTGATATCGCATCTGCGCCAGGCGGAATTAATTACGAATACTGCAAGCAGATGAATATTAATGCTCATCTTTGTCTTGCTCTTCCTGGTAAATATGCGGCTAAGACTTCTGCCAATATTTTAAACGAAGCTTTACTATCCGACTTAAGCAGCCTTATCTCCTCGTAATGCCAGGAAAGAAAGTGATTTTATGGAACTAAATGGTCGATCGGTTGGAGTCGCACTCACCGGCTCCTTCTGTACGTATGCGAAAGTAATAAAACAAATTGAAAATCTGGTCAATGAACATGCTAATGTAATTCCGATTTTTTCATACCATGCTCAAACAATAAATTCTAGATTCGGCAATGCTATCGATTTTATGGATCGAATTCAGGAAATCACGGGCAACGCTCCAGTTAAAACCATTGAAGACGCCGAACCTCTCGGTCCCAAAAATAAGCTGGATATTCTAATCATCGCGCCTTGCACCGGTAATACATTAGCAAAACTTGTTTATGGAATCACAGATACTCCAGTATTAATGGCGGCAAAAGGACATCTAAGAAATCAAAAACCACTCGTGATTTCCCTGGCAACCAATGATGCACTAGGATTTAATTTTAAAAATGTAGGGATGCTGTATCCAAATAAAAATATATATTTTGTTCCGTTTGGCCAAGATGATTACGTAAAGAAACCTAACTCCATGATTGCTGATACGGAGCTGATTATTCCATCCTTAAAAGCTGCATTAGACGGAATCCAGTTACAGCCTGTTCTTATACCACCAAAATAACAATAAAATGAGCTGCTGTACCAACAAAGGTTACATCAGCTCCCTACATACAGTTATTTCAATTGTCGATAATAAAAGATAGCCACTTGTGTTCGATCTCGAAGATCTAGTTTTAACAGAATATTGCTTAAATAATTACGAACGGTTCCTTCACTTAGAAACATCGTATCTGCAATTTCTTTATTGCTCTGCCCATCTGCGATCAGTTCGATCATCTCAAATTCTTTTGCTGTCAGATCATAATCTTGATAATTTTTTTTCTTCTCTCCCGAAACTAGATTCGGTATCTTGCTGACAATATCACTTCCAAATACGCTCTGTCCAATATTGACAGCTCGTAGTGCTGGTATAATACTATCATAATCCTGCTTTAATAAATACCCTTTTGCACCGATTTTAAGCGCCTTGATGATGTATTCATCATCTGTAAATGTGGTAAGAAATAAAATTTTTGCATCTCTTTTCTTTTCTAATATCTTACTAGCTGCATCGATTCCTGTCATATTCTTCATACGAATATCCATCAACAAAATGTCAGGCTCATACTGTTGAAATAACTCAATTGCCTCTGTTCCATCGTGCCCGATTCCAACAACCTCAATCTCTTTATCTGCTTCCAATATGATTTTTAACGACATACATACTAACTTATCATCATCTACAACTAATACTCTCATTTGGCAACCATCCTTAATCATTCTTTTACTATTTATTCATTTTAGGAATCATAACGAAAATACGGTAACCATGTTCTTTCGTAATTGTTATCTTACCATCCAATCCATTAACTCGTTCTTTCATATTGCTTAATCCAATTCCATCCGAGGAAACATTTTTACTACATGTACCATTGTCGCTGATCAGCAACTGATAGATTGCTGGATGTTCTCTAAGGACAACCTCAACCCTTGTTGCGTTACTATGCCTTATGATATTCGCCATTGCCTCTTTTAGAATCGCAAGAAAGCACAACTTAACTTTACGTTCCACATCCTTCCCCATATCATAATCGAGAGTCATCGGGCAAAAAGTAAACTCTGAAACAAGACTTTTCACGCTTTCTTCTAAATCTATGGAATCATCATGTAAATCATGCACTGAGGTCCGGATGGAGGTCATTGCCTGATCTAACGTATTCTTCAACTCACTTAAACATTCCGTTAGATTCTCATCTTTATTGATTGCAGTAGCTGCTCCAACCATCAGAATGGAACGTGACAGCATATGTCCTACATTATCATGAATCTCTCTGGCAATTCGATTTCGCTCCTGTAAGGTAGCAAGATGGATTTCCGTATCCTGTTTCGCAGCAATCTCATTATTTTTTGCATTCATAATAATTTCCATTTGTCTAGAATCATCTAATAACTCAATATATTTTTTATGTAACTGGTTTTGTTTCATCGTTCGAATTGCAATAATCACCATATAAGTGAATACAAAGAAAAGATAGAATCGATCAAACGTTGTCATATGCGGGAAATTATAGAAGTACAGGATTCCTCCAAAGATTCCATAATAAATCTTTTTTCTTTTAAGTGATTCATAAAGCACTAAAGGTAAAGGCCAAAGAAATTCAGGTTCTGCAATACATGCAACTAAATACGCTATCGTGGTGCTATGAAAAAGCCAGTTCCATTGTATGACATAAGTAAATTCCGAAATAATCACTGCTGTCAGTATGACCACTAAGGATAGTTTCATCTGACCGGATAAGTCTAATAAGAAAGAACAGCCCACTAACAATAGTAGACGGTCAATGATTCCAAGCAACCTTCGGTCCTCCTTGTTACTATTCTAAATTCGATTATAGCATGATATTTTTTTACATACAAGCTAGGAACAATTGCGAAATGACAAAAAATAATTCACTTATGACAAATGTCACAATTACATCTGACAAACGGCACTTACCATGCAAACTAAAATTCTATATACTGAGACTAGATGATAAATGTTGTGGTTTTAGAAAGGAGTTTTTATGGTAGTCAAAATTGAGAATTTAGTGAAACGTTATAAAGATTTAGTAGCCTTAGACCATTTGAATCTAGAAATCGAAGAAGGTGAGATTTTTGGATTATTAGGACCAAATGGTTCTGGTAAATCAACTTGCATCGGCTGCTTATTATCACTTCTAAAATACGATAAAGGTGACATTAAAATTTTTGATAAGCCAATGAATCCAAGCAGTTATGACCTAAAACGTCGCATCGGTGTTGTTTTACAGAATGTTGCTGTATTTAATGAGTTAACTGTTTATGAAAACATCGATTATTTTTGCGGACTATATGTTGAGGATAAAGAAAAGCGCAAAAAATATGTCGAAGAAGCGATCGAGTTTGTTGGTTTGGAAGACTTTAAGAAGTTTTATCCGAAAAAACTATCTGGTGGTTTATTACGAAGATTAAATATCGCTTGTGGTATTGCACATAAACCTGACCTGATCATCTTAGATGAGCCAACCGTTGCAGTCGATCCACAAAGCCGTAATAAGATTCTTGAAGGTATTGTGGAATTAAATCGTCAGGGAGCTACCATCATCTATACTTCTCACTATATGGAGGAAGTAGAACAGATTTGTACAAAAATCGCCATCATTGATAAAGGTAAAAACGTTGCCATGGGAACCAAAGAAGAATTAAAGGCAATGATCAAAATGAGTGAGACTATTTTAATCGATGTATTAAATCTTTCTCGTGAAAATATTGAGAACATCAAGCAATTACCTCATGTATACCAGGTTACATATGAAAAATCCAAATTGAAAGTAATCTGCAGCGGCGGCAAGCACAATTTAATCCGTGTTCTTGATTACCTTAAAAATGAAGATATTCATTTTGGCAGAGTCTATTCCGAGTTGCCAACCTTAAACGATGTATTCCTGGAGATCACAGGAACCGAATTAAGAGACTAGGAGGCAAATATGTTCTTTCATCAGTATAAATACCGAATTAAATTCTTTTTAAAGATGCCAACTGTAATGTTCTGGGCTCTAGTCTTTCCTATCATATTAGGGACTTTGTTCCAGTGTACATTTGGTTCTAAAGGAAACTATGATACGTTTGAAACAATCCCTGTAGCTATAGTGATTGAACAAGAAAATGATACAAATAAGCAGTTTTTAACTATGATGAACTCATTGACATTTGAGAATGGGGATTACATGTTTGATGTTAAAGAAGTCACAAGAAAAGATGCCGATGAGCTTCTTAGTAAAGATGATGTATATGGTATCATCACACTTTCCAATCAACGAGATTTGATTGTCGCTCGCTCTGGTATGAATGAAAGTATCATCCAACAGTTTTTAAATCAGTATCTTCGTTCCGAAAGTTACATTACCGATATCGCAACCAATCATCCAGAAGATCTTCCAAAGGCCGTTGCAAACCTTACTCAAAGTATGGACTTGGTACAAACCACTTCCTTAGCAGGTTCCGAGATGTCCTATAATACACAGTATTTCTATGCATTGATTGCTATGGTATGTATGTTTGGTAGCTATTTAGGAATCCAGAATGCGAAAGACATTCAGGCAAACTTATCTGCAGTTGCAGCAAGAAGATGTGTTTCAGCAAGCAAGAAGATCACCCTGATTATTGCTGATACTTTTGCTGCTTTAACAATTCATTTTTTAGAAATTGTTATCGTTTTCTTCTACTTGCAGCTCATTGGAGTTGATTTAGGCCACAAACTATTATTATTCTTCTTAACTTGCTTTATCGGCAGCTTAATTGGTATCCTAATTGGACAGTTCTTAAGCGCTGCAATTCGATGCTCCGAGAATGCAAAAGACGGTATCTGTACTTCTGTCAGCTTAATCTTAAGTTTTTTAAGTGGACTTATGTTTGCCAATATAAAAGATATCATTGAGAAGAACGCTCCAATCATCAACCGTATTAATCCTGCAGCCCTTATTACCGATTGTTTTTATAGCTTATCCGTATTTGATGACTACACAAGATATTTTCGCAGCCTGATAACCTTAGTGATCATCGCTGTTATCCTATTAACTGCAACTATTCTTTTTGTAAGGAGGGAAAGATATGAAAGTATATAGTACATTTATGAAGATTGTAAAAAAGAATCTCGGCACAATCTTTATGTACATTGGAATCTTTGTTGCTGTTTCCCTCGTATCTGCTAGTTTTGGCGTTCAGCCATCGGTAGGCAGCTTTGAAGCTTCTAAGATATCAATGGCTGTCATTGATCGTGATCATACCGCAACTAGTCAAGGAATCTATGATTATTTAGATCAGACACAAAAGTTAAAAAATTTAGACGATGACAAAGAAGTTTTTCAAGATGAACTATTCTATCGTAATGTACATCTAATCATCATCATACCTGAAAACTTTGAAACTGATCTTACTGCTGGTAAGGACATACATCTCGAAAGCATTGTTGTTCCAAACTCTACGGACGGTATCTATGTAAAATTACAGTTGGAACAATACTTAAGTACGTTAAAGAATTACTTAACTCTAGGAATTAACCCACAGGAAGCACTGCAAAAAACCAATGATCTTATGAGTCAGCAGACACCAGTGTCCATTCAGGCTTCTGAAACTGCAGTTGATTCCGTACCTAAGTATTATAACTATTTTGCTTTGATGCCTTATGCTCTTATGGGTATTATGGTTAGTGTTCTAGCCATGGTATTGCTAGCATTTAATGAAGAAGATTTAAGGAAGCGAACAATATGTTCCTCTTATCCATTAAGAAAAAGAAATCTTTCGCTAAGTCTTGGTAGCCTTACAATCGCTGTAGCCGTTATGTTGATCCTATTGATTCTTCCACTCCTAATGTATGGCACGGATATGTTACACGATAATAATTATATCTACTTAATCTTAAATGCGGTTGTTATGATGCTGTTTTCAACTTCACTCGGATTCCTGATCGGACTCATTAGTAAAAAGGTAGAACATGTTGCTGTATTTAGTACAACATTTGCACTTGGATTGAATTTCTTAGGAGGTATCTTTGTTCCACTCTCCATTATGCCAAAGGCAGTTATTAATATCAGCAAATTCTTTCCAACCTATTGGTACTCGATCAACTCCGGCATTCTATCTCAAAACAATAAGCTGATCGGTCAGAACTTAACTGATGTAAATTTCGGTATCCTTATTCAGCTTGCATTTACAGTTGCACTATTTGGAGTTGCTCTAGTCATCTCCCATAGAAGAAATCAGACAGCTTAACATCTGTTTTCAAGAATCTGCTAAAAAAAGACCATTCTTATCGCTTAACGATGATGAATGGTCTTTTCCTTATATTCTTATAATTTTTTCTTGTTATAGAAAAACATTCCTACTGCTGTGGAACAGATGATTCCATATCCTAAGATACTATATCCATCTGGAATCTGTCCAAAGATAAAGAATCCTAAGAATGCCGAAAATACAACTTGAGAATAATCATAAACAGAAATCTCTTTTCCAGGAGCAAATGTATAAGCCGCTGTGATTGCAAACTGACCGCCTGCTGCTGCAAGTCCCGCACATAGCAGTATGATGACCTGTTTTACTGTCATAGGATGATAATGCAGAATAAAGGAAGGTAAGGTTACCAGACAAGAAAATCCACTGAAAAAGAACACAATTAATGGTCCTTTGACTCCTCTGCTACCAAGATAGCGTACTGTCGTATAGGCTGCACCAGCACCTAAACCACCTAATAATCCGATTAAGGAAGGAACTAAATCCATATTAGCAAGGGTTGGTTTAATAATGAATAAACTTCCCATAAATGCTACTATGACAGCTGAAGTCTGTACAAAGTTGATCTTCTCTTTTAAGAAGAGATAACTTAGCACGATGACAAAAAAAGGAGACATCTTATTAAGCATGGAGGCATCCGATAATACAAGATGATCCACTGCATAAAAATTACATAACATCCCCATGGTACCTAAAGCTGAACGCAGGACTAAGTATTTAAAATCTTCTCGTCTCCAACGAAAGGACTCTCCTTTCTTTAAGATTACTGCTACCGCAAATAACAGTGCTACAAAATTACGGAAAAAGCTTTTTTGAATAAACGGTAAATCCCCTGCCAAACGGACAAATGTGCTCATCAGTGCAAAACACAATGCCGATAACAGGATACATAAGATACCTTTGTGCATTGACTTCATTCGTTAATATTCTCCATTCTAGTAAATCGACAAAAAATACGTACTATTTTTTTGTCATAATATATGATTCAAATTAAAGTATAAGATTATCTTACCCATTATTCAAATGGTAACTATTTCTACTAATTCACATCATAAGCTGATTTTTATGTATTCTTCTCGAGCATTATATTGTCGTATTAAATACAATTTAAGGTGGTTTTCGTTACTATATTGCATTGTGTAATTGCTACCTTAGTTGTATAATATAATTTAGAAAGAAAGAGGAGGAATGATATGAAACGTAATAACTACTGGTATCCGGTCGACAATGCTGGTAAAATCTTTCCTGCCGTGTCCAAAGATAGTCGAAGTTCTGTATTCCGAATATCGTTTTATCTGAATGAAGCTATTGATCCAGAACGTTTAGAAACAGCTGTAAATGATGTGCTTCCACGTTTTGAAACGTTTGCTGTGGAGTTAAAAAGCGGGCTCTTTTGGAACTACCTGTCCAAGAACCATCAGCGAGCAGTTGTTGTAGAAGAATCGCCGATCATCTGTAAGTACGTTCCCGCATCCACAAATCATGGCTATCTCTTTACGGTTTATTACTATCATAATAAAGTAACATTAGAAACCTTTCATTGTATCAGTGATGGCACTGGAGCAATGGAATTTTTAAAATCCATCACCTTCCGTTATTATCAGCTTGGTGGTCTCAAACTCGACCCGGAAGGCATCATCAAAGGCAACTTACCATTTGATATCGATGAAACTTGTGATATGTTCTGTGATTCCTACGATAAATCAAAGAAAAAAACATTAAAAGAAGAACCTGCATTTCACTTAGATGGGGAACGCTTCGCAGACCACTATTCCTTAATGATTCGAGCTAAGGTCCCTACCGAGGAACTATTGAAACTTACAAGAAGCAAAAAAGCTACCATTGGTGAGTATATCACTGCTCTTGTCGCATTCAGCATCTATAAAACTCAGATTGGCTGCCACAATACAAAGAAACCGATTAAAATCTTTGTTCCAGTAAATTTACGTCGCTTCTTCCCATCGCAGACGCTACGTAACTTTTCTTTATATATTAAAGCGACCTTTTCCGGACGTGAAACCTGGACTTTTGAACGTATGTTGGAAGAAACTAAAAAACAGTTTAAGCAACAACTTACCAAAGAAGATTTACATAGTCGCATTAATTCCAATGTCGGAATTGAAAAAAATTACGCAATCAAACTCATACCATTATTTATAAAAAACATAGCATTTCAGCTCAGCTATCATTATTTAGCAGAGAATATTAATACGTATGCGATTTCCAATCTTGGAAACGTAAACTTACCATCTCAGATGCAAGATTTGATTAAGGATATTGAGTTTTCCATAGGCGGGACCAGTATGGCGATCGTAAGCAGTCACGGCTATACGAATATCTGTCTTAACACGGAACAAAAAGATTTAAGTATGATCCATTGCTTTTTGCATCATTTAAGTTTAGGCAAAATTCCAGTCACAATCGATACAAACTATAGGGAGGGATTTGATGAAATATTGTAAAACATGTAATTTATTCTATAGCGCCCCTCTGTCCCACTGTCTGTTTTGTAATAGTCAGTTAGAAGGAAATGATGTAACTTCTCCGTCGGAGTCAGATTATCATTACCCTCCATTTCAGCGTCAGAAGAAAGCAAAGAAATATTTCCGAAAAATATTGATTTTTCTTGTATTAGTCGCAGTATTTACCTGCTTATTCCTCGATCTTACCGTCACTGGCAAAGGTCTTACCTGGTCACTATATACCAACTCAAGTTTACTTTATGTACTGTATGTAGGCTTAGTATTTGCGGGAAAAGAAAAAAAGATAAAGAAGATTACTTCTGCTGCCTATGCTTCGGTTGCTTTCCTATTAGTCATTGGATTATTTGGAACCGACTCTGTATGGGCAATTGATTTTATCCTTCCGTTGTGTTTGTTTGCAATTAATATCTGCTTGACAATTAATTTCTTAGCTCGTAAAAGAAAGGCGTTACATGATATTGCAATTTATAGTCTGATTACATCTTTTCTTGGTCTAATACCGCTAATTTTGTTTTTTTTACAGCAGCTCAGTTATTCGTGGCCAGCACTAACTTGTGGCCTATATAGTGTCGTTGTTATCTTTGGTCTTTGTTTCTTTTCAACCAAAGAGACGAAAGATGAATTAAAACGAAGATTTCATTTATAATGCAAAAACTCCTAAGATCGATTAAGCGTATGCTTAAATTCATCTTAGGAGTTTTATTCATATTTATTCAATCACTTCTCGTAAAAACTTAGAATACATATGACATATCGTGGGTTGCATTGATCAATGTCTCCCATGTTTTATAATTTACAACACCTGTTTCTGGTAGTTTATATTTCTTCTGGAAGTTCTTGATTGCATTGCTGGTTGCTTGATTATACTGGCCAGTTGCTGCTACTGAGAATCCTAGCTTTGTAAGTCTTTGCTGAAGATTTTTAACATCTGCTCCACTCATAACTTTTCCGGAATTATACTTTAATTCACGGAAATTATTTTTTCCTTGATACGTTAAGAATTCCAGTCCTAAATACTGAAAATGCATCGTATCGGAACAAATCTCAAAGTTTCCGCCCCAGTTCCACCCATACTTTTCAAAGATCTCAATAACTTCATCCGGGATACAGTAAGGATTTTTCTTATTTCTTAAATCATTCCCCTTTCCAAGGAAATAATCATTATCATAATCTCCTGGGTTGATATCAATTGCACACCCAAAAGCATGTGCTGACATTAAGGTTGAATTTACTAACCCTACCCCACCTACCTTACGATAGCTGTAGCCAACTAAAACCTTAATTGGGAATTTACAATCTAACGCATAAACCTCATTGAATATTTTCTTCACAGAATCAGCGAGTTTTTTATGAATCGTGATTGTCATCTGGGAAGCATATTTTGTTCCATTAGAATTCATCTTCCAAACTGGTACTGTAAATGTTGTCATATTCGCTGCTGCTTCGGTTGCGGAACGATAGCCCACTGGACGATCACTCATTGTATACGCTTTATAGTCTGAGCCAAAGATGTACTGGTATCTAGCATTGTTACTTGAGATCGGTAAACCTGACTTTCCAGTAGATGGTGTTGGGGTTGGCGTTGGGGTCGGAGTTGCCGTTGGTTTTGGAGTCGGCTTTGGCGTTGGCTTTGGAGTCGGGGTTGCCGTTGGTCTTGGGGTTGGTGTCGGCGTTGGCGTTGCAATGATTTCAGCATCGCTAAACTCCTTACCCGATAATGTACGGATCAATCTCCCAGACTCCGAACTAATCCTACGAAGGCTATTTACATTTCCAAGATAGGATAAATAATATTGATCCAAATCATCCAAGAAGATAACGAACTGACCATCTTTATCATTATCCCCTCTCATACTGATCTGAGCATAATATTTATAACCTTTTCCAACTGTAACATTGGTACACCAGCTTGCATTTAGGTTATCTATTGTTTGTTTTTCAATTTTATTCTTCGAATTTTTATATGTTATGACCATTTTTTTAGATTTAATCGTATTCATAAACCAATTATTCTGCATCAACGAATGATATAGCTGATAGGCATCATACATTGATGAATATTGTCCATCCTGATAGGAAGCATAGACATTCGAAAATGATGTTTGATCCATTGACATTGCTTGGCATGTCTTATTTAATAACGTAACAAATCTAAAATCTGAAGTAGAAACGTAATCAACTAAAACTCGATATGTATCTGCTGAATCCGTTAACAAATAGATACTCAATAAATCACGAATGGTAATCTGATCCCCTGACTTTAATCCGAAAACATTCGCATCTGGGTCCACTTTTTTAAGGGATTTTGCTTTTACCGTAACTACCTCATCCAAATTATTTCTCCGTATAAAAATTTGTGCAACCAAAGGTTTAAGTACATCATATGCATTCATATGCTGGTTCTGATTGGCATCAGCTAATAACTCTCCAGTTGTCATATTCATAATAAATGCTTGATTTTCTGTATGAATATGATTTGTTGTAACAAATTTATCGCTCGAGATCTTCTTTGCTATAACAGGCATTCTACTAAAGATAACCTGTTCCTCTGATTTAGGTTGATCAAGTGACCGAGCAAGAAACTCCTCCTTACTTTCCGCACTCTTATTATCAGCAACTGCAGCGCTCGGCAATGCACTCACAATAAATAAAGAAGCAAAACCAAATGCGATGATCTTTTTTATGGTTTTATGCTGTTTCTTACTATCTTTCATCTCTTATGTCCTTCTTTCCGACGTTCTACTCACACGATAAATCTTATCAATTACCTTTGTTAAAAGTATGGCACTTTTGTCATATCACAAAAATATGTACCATATATTAGAATAAGGACTTTGTCCTTATTTTGCAAGTAGATAATAAAAATATAGGGGGCTTAGGTATGAGTTTATTCTCAAAAAAGAAAAAAGAAAAGGAAGTATCCATACAAAGCGCTGAGAATCAAAACCAGCCAAAAGATTACTGGATTTGTCCGAAATGTCAGACGAACAATTCCTTAGCTAGTAGAAGTTGTAAAGACTGTGGATATTACAGATAAAGGGTGCATAAGCACCCTTATCTGTAATCTACTATATTTCTAAGATTCTTTCTATCTCTGGTATTAATTCGTCCATCTCTTGATATAACTTATGAATTTCAGATAAGATCAAAGTAGTTTGATTCTCTTTCCCCAATCCTTCAAAGTATTCTGCTACGATGGCAAGTTCCTTAGCTCCTACACTCTTCGATGCACTCTTTATTGCATGTACCTGTATCGTAAATAAATGAATATCTTCCCGTGCAATGATTTGTGGAATCTCTTTTCTTTTCACTAAAAGATCCTTATAATAAGTATCTAATATCATTCGGTATAAGGTTTCATTTCCTCCTAATGCTTCCATTGCCAAAACCATATCAATTCGTCCCGCTTGATTCATATTAACTCCATCCTCCAATGCTACTGCCACCTGGTCTTCTACCCTATTATCGCTCTGATTTACGTTCGTTCGTTCCTCATTCTGTAACTCCTCATGATTTTCTAGATAAATCATTAAGAGGTGCTCTAAATGCCGTATCTCAATTGGCTTAGCTAGAAAATCTGTAAATCCCTGCTCCATGAAATGCTGTTTTGCATTTTTCATTGCATATGCACTTAATGCAATAATTGGAACACGCTGGTAATAACCACTTGGTATCCTCCGTATTTGCATGAGTGTCTCAAATCCATCCATAACTGGCATCATCTGATCTAAAAAGATGAGATGATACTTCTTACATTTCGCCATCTCAATGGCTTCCTTTCCACTCATCGCTCGGTCAGCCTGTATCTGATAAGAAGATAACAATCCCTGTGCGATTACAAGATTGGTTTCATTATCATCGACTACTAAGACTTTTGCGTCAGGCAAGGATAATATATCTTTGGACTCTTCTTTTCTCTTACAAACATTAGGATCTGAACATATAGAAAGATAAAGATCTTTTAGTTCTTTTTGTAATAAAGGCATAAAAAACTGATGATGTTCATTCAATTTCTTATTCTTACTGTCACCGATTCCAAGAATGACAATCAAATGTTTTCCTAGGTGATAAGGTTTTAGTAATGGTGCCAACTTATCATAATAGATATTTCGAGTCATAAAGTATACTTTTTTATCCATTCCTTTGATGTAATCTTTACTGTCAATGATCGTATACTCTATCTTTAGTTGCTTCATGATCCACATAAGATACTCTTTTACCGTTTTCTCTTCTTCATATACGATAAAAGAACGGTCCCAATGAATTTGAAGTTGTTCATAATCCGGCAATTCTTCTATCTTTTGGTATATTGTCCAACAAAACGTTGTCCCTTTTCCATAAGTACTCTCTACCTGGATGTTTCCATCCATCATCTCTACCAAGTCTTTCGTAATTGCCAGCCCTAGTCCAGTACCAGTAATATAACTATTCCGTTTCTGATCTACCTGACTAAACCTCTGAAATAGCATCGGAAGATCCTCTTCTCTAATTCCTATCCCAGTATCCTCAACTGTCATCTGTAGCTTTATTCTGTCATCCTCCTGGCGTTCCATGCTGATCAAAAGTTTGATATATCCTTTGCTTGTAAATTTAACCGCATTTCCAAGGATATTGATCAGTATCTGGCGAATTCGAATATCATCTCCAATTAACTTCATGGGAATTCCAAACTGAACCTCAACAAAAAAATAAACTGGTTTTCCAATCAAACGCATACTAATGATATTGATAATATCAAACATAAGTTCACTAAACTCGTATTCTCGTTCAACAATTTCGAAATGTCCCATCTCAATCTTAGAGTAGTCCAAGAAATCGTTGATCGTCGCTGTTAAACTTTTACTCGCGCTATAAATACTTTTCAGTTCATCTCTAATTTCATATGGTAATTGCCGATTCATCAAAATCTCACTCATACCAATGATGGCGTTAAGAGGTGTACGGATTTCATGACTAATATTCGCCAAAAAAGCATTCTTTGCTTCTGTTGCCTGGATTGCTTTTTCTCTGCTTCGATTCAATTCATCAATCATTTCCAATTTATCTGTCAGATCCGTAATTACAATAATATCTCCTATTAAATCATCGAAACGGTCATAAATATGACTGATACTAAGCGAACATCGAGCCCCATTTAACAAGCATCTCCCATCAGTATGAACACTCATAACTCCTTCTCGTCGAGCTCTTACACTATCTTTTTCTGAAATTTCAAAAAGACTTAAAAAATCAGTTCCTATGAGTCGATCGGTTACCACTTCAAAAAATTTAGCAGCGCTTGCATTCACTATTTCGATGGCTCCATCTTCTCCAGTCACTACCATTGGTGTTTCTACGACACGATAAATATACTCTGATATATTTTTGATAGTTATCTGTGACACATTATAGTAATTCGAGACAATATAAATTAAGATAACAGAAAAAAACTGTTCCATTGCGCATGTTGGAAAAACCGCAAACCCAAACATCGGAAGAAAGATATCCGATATGCTACCGAATACCATCATAGCCAGACATAATAAAATAATTCGTCCCATGAATTTCTTTCGCTTCAATGTACTTTTATGTAATCCATATAACGTGATACATAGGACAAAAACTGTCCAGCATACAAGATAAAGCGTAAAAAGTCCTCGTCCAAAAGTGATACCAGAATATCTATAATACTTGCCATAAGGAGTATCAACAAACTCCACATTGTTTTTCGTGATTATCATTGGAAATACAACTAAACTTAATAAAATCAGTAAATTTCGATAAAATATTATCTTTTTATGTCCATGATCCAGCCAAATACAGAATAACTGAATGCACACATTTAGCACGAGGAAAACACCAACCAACATAAGACTTCGCATAAAATATGCGTATTCAATATTTTCTGATAACCCCATAACTGCACAGCTAATCGACCATAAACAGCTAGAGATACAATAAATAAACAGATAGATATTATGGGTTGTGTCTCTAGCAGAGCTACGCAAAACATTGAATGCGATTAAGAAGGAAATCGTTGCAAAACTCATTAACACAAAGGATAAGATAATTGACATGCTTATCTCCTCCTATATAAGTTGAATTACTAAATAGACTATAAAACACAAGATCCAAAATATCATCGAATGATCCAATTGCTCTTTTTTTCCTGCAAGCAATTTCATAATGATATATATGCTTATACCATATAAAATGGCATTTACAAGTTCAAATGTTAACCCTAAATATACTGTGATTATGATAAATAATAATCGCTCAATTGGGCTGGAAATCTTATCTAATTTCACTGATTTTATGATCATTCCACCAACGAATAGTAACAATGGAGCGGATAAGAACATATTATCAATGTTAAATAGGGGGCCAAAAATCAGTGTCACTAACATAGCAATTGAAACCGTCAAGGAACTAATTCCCGTCTTAGCCCCACATTCTGAATTGATATCATTCTCTGGACAGACTGTAATTGGTGAACTTCCCAAACTAGCACTAATGATATTCCCAATTCCGTTCATTCTTAAACAACGTGTAAGATAGTCCTTGTAATAACTGTCATTGTCATCTTTTAATCGTTGAGCGGTTGTTCTAATTAAATCTTGAGCATTAACAAGAGTAATTACTGTCATCAACAAAACGGTGATGATCAGTTGAAAAATTAGTTTACTATCTTTAAAAATTCCTTCGATCGGTGGAAAATGAAACGCTACCTCTGTTAAGTTTGGAAAACTCGATCTATGTGTCAAAGTTTCAATTATGTAATTAAGAAACGGACCTCCCACATTAATATAATTTATAATAAATGTCAGGATAATCCCTAATATGTAGACACTTCCAAAACCAAAAGTTAAGCCATAATACTTCTTAAACCTTAGAAATAAACCAATAATGATCAGTCCAACAAAACTATACACACATTCCAATGTATCAAACTGACCAAAACTATATAAAGAACCAACTTTTTTCAATGCTCCACATGATAAAAGGCCAAGTTTGATCAAACAAAAACCCATTCCGACTTTTATCCCGTGAACAACACATTCTGGAATTGTTTCAAGAATACGTTTACAGATTCTATAACGAATACAAATCAGTACTCCAATCCCTGACAAGTAAACAGCAAGTAAAGCAATTCCCCAGTTTCCATCGAATTGTTCCGTACAAAAAATAATAAAAAAATAGCTTAATCCGATATTAGGAGCATAAATAAGAGACATTCGAGTATGGAAAGCTGCGATTGTAGTTGTAATTGCTATAGACAATGCAGTGGCAACAAAAACACCATAGCGATCCATCCCTACCTGACTTAAAATAGTCGGATTTAGAACTAAGATATATGCAATGGACATAAAAGTAGATAATCCTGCAAATATCTCCGAGCGATAAGTTGTATTGTATTGTTTGATATTAAAGTAATCCACAATAAACTCCTTTAAAATAGCAACTTGAATTGGAATTATTTTAACATATTTACTAGGAACATACAATATTTTGTCAATTTAACATATCATGCAAAAAAGGCTGTGGTAAAACCGCATAAGAGATGAGCATGAGAGGCAGGAAATCATATTAGAATTTGGCTAAGTCCGTCCGAAAGGGAAAGGCAGCCAAATTCTAATGTGATTCCCCGCCTCTCCACGCTATTTTTTTGCGGTCTTATCACAGCCCCGTTTTTGCTATGTACTATACTACTATTATTTATCGATTACTCTCATTATAGTCGAAACAATTTCTTCTGATTCATATGGCTTTGTTAAGAAATCATCCACTCCTAACTTTAAGGCA
>JAQXNU010000134.1 GCA_029098165.1 Clostridiales bacterium | reverse complement strand
GCTCTTGAAATATTAAAAAAAGCAATCGGCATACTGGGAAACTAACAGAAGCTATATACCTTGAAACTGCAAAGAAGGAAACTAATATGAAAAAACAAGGTGGGCGCCGGCTTAATGTTAGCGGTGTGCTGAGACATTTAGGCGTCTCTAGAAGTGGGTATAATACTTGGAAAAACAGGATTCCAAGTAATCGTGAGCAACGAAAAAACAGAATAAAGAATAAGATATGTGATATTTATGATGAATCACACCAGAACTACGGTGCTCCCAAAATAGCTAAGAAATTGAAAGAAGAAGGGGAAACAATCAGTGAAAAAACAGTAGGTAATTATATGCGTGAAATGGGCTTAAAGGCGCAATGGATTAAGCCTTATACCATAACAACCATAGATTCAAACTTTAGCGAAGAATACAAAAATATACTTGATGAGCAGTTTAATCCTGATTCTCCTGATGCGGTATGGTGTTCAGATATTACATATATTTGGACATATGATGGATTTGTGTATTTAACAAGTATAATGGACTTATATTCAAGGAAAATAATATCTTGGGTATTAAGTGATACACTTGAAACGAAGTGGGTTGTAGAAGCTGTTAATAAGGCTAAAAGTGCAAGAAATGTTAGCAAACCATTAATTATGCATTCAGATCGTGGTCGACAATATACAGCTAAAGATTATGAAGATGCAACATCTGGAATGACACTCAGCTATTCCAAGAAAGCGTATCCATGGGATAATGCATGTATTGAATCTTTCCATTCATTACTTAAAAGGGAGTGGATAAATAGATTCAAGATAACAGACTATAATCATGCATATAAGCTTATTTTTGAATATATAGAAGCCTTTTACAATACAGTAAGAATTCATAGTCATTGTGATTATGTATCACCTAATGAGTATGAAAAGAAATATTGGATAAAATTAAGACGCATGGAAATAAATGTGGCATAAGACCGAATATTGAGGTGAAAAGTTCATGTTTAACTTGTACTTTTTCTTGACATAGGACCACATCAACGATAATAAGATCAAAGTATCCCGACGGTATCTGTCTAAAATGCTCCTCATCATTCTGTCCTATCATTTGATGATAAAGAGCAAAGTTCACTTCATGAGAACCTATATTATTGAGACATTCCTTGTTCGAGAAGTCTACTTTATATATTGTCTTTTCTAACGGTGCAAAATCCTGAAGTATGCTCTGATCTACAAGGATATTTCGATCTGCTAGATATAGAATTCGATTCTTTATACCAGAACGCAGTAAACGATACACAATCTGAAAAGCTGTATAAGTCTTCCCTGTTCCAGTTGCCATCACTAATAGCAAACGTTGTCTTCCATTGGCTATAGCTTCCACCGTACGATTGATAGCATTTCTCTGATAATATCTTGGCAGATATGTATTTTGACTCATATAATATGCTTGCTGAATAACCTGTTTTCTTTCCTCTGTCATAGCATATTCAGAAGTTCGAATTCCTGCATAGAATTCCTTTACAAGTGATTTCTCATCTGAAAATTGATCGTTCTCATAACATTTTTGCTCAGCAGACAGTATTGTGTCTTTGTCAGATAACTCATTACAATATCGTTGAATCAATTCATCTTGAGTAGGAAAATCATTCAAACCGATTTTCCTTTCCTTACCTGTCAAGAAATCATGCTCATAAAATCCATCTCCGTTTGAACTATATGCGAACGGTAGATCCATCATCATTGCATAGGTCATAGCTTGCTGTAAACCATAAGAAACCGAATGATTATTATCCTTGGCTTCCACTACTGCAATAGGTTTTCCATCATTTAAATAAAGTAGATAATCAGCAAACTTAGGCTTACTACGAACCACCATATTACCTTTAATTTTTATACGACCATCTGTTATCTTGGTCTCCATTGTAATATGACCTTTCCAACCTGATAGGATAGCAGGTGTTATATAGTTTAGTTTTATATCTTCTTCAGACATTTGTTTCTTACTTAGGATAGTCATATAAAGACCCCTTTCCCCTACATATTTCATTTCCATCTATTCTTATAAATAGTTTTACTCAGATAGATTGAAAAATCTTTTGTTACAAGGTTAAGTTATGTTCATTCATATCTGTAAAAAACACTTCTAATACTACTTTATGGTCAATTCGACAATATCTATCTTCTATTTTCGTTTTTATTCTCTACTCTATTTCATAATCCTTCAGTAATCGCAAAAATACTGTCGAATATCATACACATTACTATACTATCATATATGTTAGAAGTTAGACAACTAAAAATCATTTACCAGTTTAATGACAGATCTATCACATTCTTCTCTTGCTTCATCAATATTACCAAATTGATCCACACTTCCCCAAGCTGATACTCCATATAAATCAATGGTAATAATTAAATTATTCTTCAACTCTATATAATCAAATACAATCGCATCACACACATGGGCAAGCTTACCTTCAACACTATTCTCATCTTGAGCTGTTATCTCTTCAAACCAATGATTTCTCATATATTCAAATGCTTCTTTTGCCTCTTCTTTCGAATCGAACAAATAAAAGTACATATCATCATATTTTCCCCCCACATCACTTCTACGCACATAGTTATCACATTTATAACCACCTATTTCAAATTTTCTGAATTCTGATTTATCGAATCCTGTTTTCCTCATAATATATTGGCCCGTATAATGATTCTTATTAAAATATGTATCCCATACTTTAATCCCACCTGCTATTGCAACAACTAGAAAAACAGATATAACAATAATTGTAGTTTTTTTCTTTGACATATAACCCCTCCTGACTTTTATACAATAATTCAAAAATATCCGCCCATCCTATCTTCCATACAATTAATTCAAAAATATCCGCCATTCTATCTTCCATACAATTAATTCAAAAATCGTATCCCACACTGCCAAAAAGCTAAAAATCTTTCATTAAATCAATGACTGACCTATCACATGCTTCTCTAGCTCTATCAATATCCTCTATCTTCGGTTCCCAGCTTGATACAGCATATAATTCAGTGTACAGAATTAAATTGTCCTTCAAATGAATATATCCAAATAAAAGTGCATCACATACTCCAGCAAACTCACCTTCGATGCTACTCTTATCTTGATATATTATCTCTTTAAACCAATTTTTTCTCATATATTCAAATGAATCCTTTGCCTCCTCTTTCGTATCGAACAAATAGAAATATATACGATTATAGTCTTCTTCTGATCCATCAAAATTCCAATATTGATCGCATTTATGACCACCTATTTCAAATGCTCTATAATTCGATTCATCAAACCCTGTTTTATTACAGATATATTCAGCCGTATAATGACTATTTTTATTCTTAAAATATTGATTCATTGCTTTTATACACCCTAATATTGCAACAATCATAAAAATTGATATAACAATAATTGTCGTTTTCTTCTTTGACATATAACCCCTCCAAACGGTTTAAATAAATCATACAAATCTACATATTGCTTTCACTTATTAATCACTTGTACTAACTCAATACGAAGTCAAGAACTGAATATACAAAATGATATTTTCTCTCTTCCTCCTCCACCTTTCCTTAAATATAAAACAAGACAAATTTTAACAATTACTATAATTTATTGTATCATCTCAAAAAAGCAAATCATATATTGTAACTAATGTTTTTATACATGTATAATAAAGAATTTCCTATTAATACGTACTTGAACCTCATTTTATTAGTTCGCTGATTATTGAGACGATCATATGAATCATAATTTTCTTTCAAATAATAAGTATAAAGAAGCTTCTTATAAAAGAAAAAGCTATGAGCATCTACTACTCATAGCTTTATAAAGTCTCTAATTCTTAGAGGTATTGTTCCATCACCTTATACTACAGATATATTGGATAACATATCATACGATAAGGTTAGGATATATTTTAACGATATATTATACTATTATTACATCTTATGCTTTTTGACGTAATAAGTCGAACTCGTCTAATTCTAATCCAAGATCGATGAATATTTTTTGTTTTGGATGTGGACAGCTTTCCATGCTGTTTCCATCTTCATCTTCAATTGCCTGAACTTGAACACTGATGTTATCACCATTTGGTTTCATAACTTCAATTGTATCGCCTACACAGAACTTGTTACGTTGCTCAATTTCATATAGGCCTTTTTCGTTCTTTCCTTGAATTAAGCCAAGATAAGTGTACTCTTTTACATAAGTGTTGTTATCATAGATTTGGCTTTCATCGTTTGTCTTACCAAAGTAGAAACCAGTCATGAACTTACGGTAAGTACATTTAGCGATTTCTTCTTTATAGTGAGGGATGTTCTTACGATATAATTCTTCTGATACAAAGTAATCATCGATTGCTTGACGATAAGTTCTAGCAACACTTGCTACGTAAAGAGCTGTTTTCATACGACCTTCGATTTTGAAACTATCAATACCTGCTTTCACCATCTCTGGAATATATTCAATCATACATAAATCTTTAGAGTTAAAGATATAAGTACCACGATCATTTTCGAATACCGGATGATATTCACCTGGTCTAGTTTCTTCCATTAAATAATATTTCCAACGACATGGGTGAGTACATGCACCTAAGTTAGCATCTCTACCAGTAAAGAAGTTACTTAATAAACATCTTCCTGAATAAGACATACACATTGCACCATGGATAAAGCATTCAATTTCCATATCAGCTGGAATATTAGCTCTTAAGCCAGCGATTTCTTCTAAGCTTAACTCTCTAGCTGGAACTACACGGCTTGCTCCAAGTTCATACCAGAAGTTTGCACCTGCATGATTTGTAGTGTTCGCTTGAGTTGATATATGGATTTCGATATCTGGCCATACAGTTTGTTTCGCAATTTGGAATACACCAAGATCACTTACAATAACAGCATCTGGTCTATCTTCTCCCCAGCTCTTTAATGTTTCAAAGTATTGTCTTACACCAGCAAGATCACGGTTATGAGCAGTAATGTTAGCAGTAACA
>JAQXNU010000133.1 GCA_029098165.1 Clostridiales bacterium | reverse complement strand
GAGGAATCCTATTCGAATTTGTCTGCCTTTCCCTTTCGGCTGGACTTAATCAAATTCGAATAGGATTCCTCGACTCTCTCCTTATTGCTCATTTTGCTTTTTTCACAGCTCCTTCCTATCTTTTTATTGATTACTATGCGTAAAACATTATTATGCCATTCTCTTTTTGTGCAATTTTTCATCTTATATAGGACTTTATACTTATAATCAAGTACACAAAAAGTAAATTATTACTATATTTTAACATCTAGTATTGTGCATAATTTACCAATACTCTTGATTTTTGAATTTATTTCTCCATGGGGCTTTTTGACATGCTATACTAAATATGGTATAGTTAATATAAATTGAGACTAGTTTTTGGGGTTTTCAGAGGCTATCTGTAAACAGACACAAAAAAACGAGCATGTAACTTGTCAGTTATTTGGACGTATAGTACTGCGGATAGGAGTAAAATGATGAAGCAACCAGAAAACATGTGTAAAGTAAGAAATGAAGTATTAAGAAACGTAGGTAAAAGAGTCAAAATCAGATCAAATAAGGGTCGAAACAAAGTCGATATTGCAGAAGGCATTATTGCAAAAACTTATCCATGTGTGTTCTTAGTTGAACTTAGCAACGGATTAACTGATTCTGTAAAAACAATGTCATTTAGTTATACGGATGTTCTTACCAAAGAAGTCGAATTAGTATTGTGTTAAACTTATTTACATATCAAAGATTTTATAAAGACTGCAAATCGATCGTGCAGTCTTTTTTCATTTTTACATGCATTTCAGCCTATTACAAGGGTTGACAGTATATTATTTCACCTATATACTAAGAATAGTTACTATTATGACGAAAGGAGAATAACATTGACTGCTCTTAAGTTTAGTCGTCAGCGTGAATCTATCAAAGCATATTTAGCTAGTTCCAAAGAACATCCTACTGCTGACACTGTATATACTCATGTTCGTGAACAATATCCTAACATTAGTTTAGGAACGGTTTACCGTAACCTTAATCTTTTGGTAGAGCAAGGGGAAGCTATAAAAGTTGTATGTGGTGACGGTTATGACCACTTTGACGCCACTTGTACGCCACACTACCACTTTGTATGTAAAGAATGTAAACGTGTTCTAGATTTAGATCTTCCAAACATCGATCATATTAATACACTTGCACAGGCTAACTTTAATGGTCAGATTGAAAATCATTCCGTATACTTTACCGGTATCTGCCCTGAATGTTTAAACAATGAATCTAAGGATAAAAACTAAAAGAAATAACACTACAATAACTCTTTAAGTCAATCTTTGAAAATTAACTGTAAAATTATATCTAAAAAAATGTTAAAAAAAGTTATAAAAAATGATTGACAAATATGAAGAGTTATTATATGATAATAATATCAGTAATGATTACTATTACTGATTCAGATAATACAACTCAATCGATTATCATTGTAATCCCCTCATATAGTTCATATATGGCAGTGATTCCCTATTATGTACACTGCCATATATGACGATATAATAATCGAAAAAGAAATGAATATAAATATATTAAATATAAAGGAGACTAAAATTATGAAGAAATTTGTATGTTCAGTATGTGGTTATATCTATGAAGGAGAGCACGCTCCAGAAGTGTGTCCACAGTGTAAAGCAGGTGCTGATAAGTTCCAGGAACAGGTTGGTGAAATGTCTTGGGCAGCAGAGCACGTTGTAGGAGTAGCACAGGGCGTTAGCGAGGACATCTTAGAAGATTTAAGAGCAAACTTCAACGGTGAATGTACAGAAGTTGGTATGTACCTTGCAATGGCTAGAGTAGCTCACCGTGAAGGTTACCCAGAAATCGGTATGTACTATGAAAAAGCTGCATTCGAAGAAGCAGAACACGCAGCAAAATTCGCTGAATTACTTGGTGAAGTTGTAACAAACAGCACTAAGAAAAACCTTGAATTAAGAGCAGCTGCTGAAAACGGTGCTACAGCTGGTAAATTCGATCTTGCGAAACGTGCAAAAGAAGCTAACTTAGATGCAATTCATGATACAGTTCATGAAATGGCGAAAGACGAAGCTCGTCACGGAAAAGCTTTCTTAGGTTTATTAAACAGATACTTTGGCTAATCGTTGACGCTCTGGTTTTAACGGAGTAGTTTAGCTATTCTAGGTGTGGAAGTGTGATGCTTCCACACCTTTTTTAAGATTACAGTGTATTCTATTATGTAATGGTTATAAAAACAGTGAGCAAAACAAATACTAAATCAAATCACAAAATGCTTTAATGTCCTCATATCGACTTTCTACATCCTCTTTGAACTCTATCCCACATAATCCTAACTTTCCACATGATTCGATTTCTAAATGACCATAAAAATGCTCAATGCTACTTATAATTCTTTCACATTCTGGCATACTTGGACCTGTTCTTAAAGCAATCGTATATCCTTTCTTACCGCTTGATAGTTTTGCATGTGGTTCATGCGTATTGCACCAAGGAGTACATCGATCAATAAACACTTTAAACTGACCAGGAATATCTGCCCAATATGATGGCGATACCGATACTATTTTATCTGCCCATTCATATGCTTCCATTAACTTAGCAACATCATCTTTTTGAAAACACTCTGCTGTTGTATGGCACTTGCGACATCCTTTACATAGTTTTATTTCGTAATCATCAATACAGATGCTTCTCACGTCATTCCCTTTGCAAATAATTTGGTTTACTATTTCTACTATTCTTGCGGTTGCACCATTTCTAACGGGACTGCAGTTTATCACCAGTATCTTCATATATCCTCCTTAATTTTTTAGCTGTTACACATACTTAACATTTTTAATATATCGGATTAAAAACATCACAACAGCTTTAACTATGTAGCTAATATAATTTACAAAGATAATTTACAAAGTATATTGTATTATAGATAATGTCAATTTGTAAATCTAAAAAGTCTACTTCAATGTCCTGCAATTCATTTTCAATTTCCTATGCTTCACTCTCTTTTACATATGCTTCTTTGTAGTAATTCAATAAAATCACCCATTGCTTTAGATATGTGTTAGAATAAGGATAACTTTAACCGTAAATCAAAAGAAGATAATTAAGATATTTTGATTAAGGGGATGCTATGATGATGGAAACAGAAAGATTATTATTACGACACTTTATTAAAAACGATGCAAAAGAGGCACATGAGCTATTTAGCGATGAAGAGGCTATGCGTATGGATGGAATGTATCCACTGTTCACCCACTTTGAGGAAACAAAAGAGAGAATCGATCACTGGGTGAACTCAGAGAAACACCTTGCGATTGTTCTGAAAGAAACAGGAGAACTACTCGGATATGTGGTAATTAATCCAGATTCTGAAGAAGGCAGAGAAGATACGAGAGAGTTAGGATTTGCGCTAATTTCAAAGTATAGGGGAAATGGTTATATGAAAGAGGCGATTAATGCTGTCCTAAAGGAATTATCAAAGCGTAATATAGTATATGTATGGGCTTGCTGTTTTAAGGAGAATATTCCTTCAGAAAGGTTAATTAGAAGCATAGGATTTGAATTTCAGCAGGAAGGGACTTTCAATTCTCCAAATGATAGGGAATACGAGTCTCTTGAATTCAGAATGAAATTATAATGCGTGTTAGAAACAAAACTTATTATTCTTTCTATGGGAACGGACTTGAAAAATACTAAAATGAAAAAAGTTTGTTGACAGTAGAATAAACAAAAACAGAAAGGTACTGAATGATCGTGAAAAATATTTTGATTATTGATGATGATATACATATTGGGAATATGTTAGAGGAAACATTGGCGAGCGAAGGATATGGTGTTTCCCGTGCTTATTCTGGAACAGAAGCATTGTATGTGTTATCCTGTTCAAAACCAGACCTTATATTGCTTGATTTAATGCTCCCAGGGTTAAATGGCGAAGAAGTTTTGCCACAGATAAAAGGAATACCTGTCATTATTGTAAGTGCAAAAGTTGACATTGACAATAAAGTTGAGTTACTTCTTAAAGGTGCGGTAGACTATATAACAAAACCCTTTAATATGAAAGAGCTTTTAGCACGAATTTCCGTACATCTTAGAAATGCAACAAGTCAATCCGACACTTCAGAATTGAAATTTTGTGATATTACCCTAAATACAGATTCACATATCGTGAGCATTGGTAGTGTAGAAATTAGGCTAACAAGAACGGAATATGCCATTCTAAAACTGCTTATGCGAAATCCATCACAGATAGTAACAAAATCTTTGCTTTTGGACCGTATTAGTGAAGATACACCCGATTGCACAGAAAGCTCTCTGAAAATGCATATTAGCAATTTGAGAAAGAAGTTGCGTGAAGTAAATAATAAAGATTACATAGAAGCAATTTGGGGTATTGGCTTTAAGATGAAAGCAGAATAAATCTTTACTATTTCTTTACTGTTACCTTTACCATTTTCTTTATTATTTGCAGATACAATGTCAGTATCATATAAAGGAGGATGATTTTTATGGATTATGTTCTTAGAACAAACGCTTTATGTAAAAAATACAAAGATTTTAAGGCGTTGAACGGACTGTCTATGAATGTCCCTAAAGGAGCAATATATGGCTTTGTAGGAAAAAATGGTGCTGGCAAAACAACACTTATTCGCCTGATTTGTGGATTGCAAGAGCCTACATCTGGTGAATACACGCTGTACGGAAAAAAGAATACGGATATTGAGATTTTGAAGTCGCGTAGGAGAATGGGAGCCATTGTGGAAACTCCCTCTATATATCTTGATATGACGGCAGAGGATAATTTGAAAACACAATATCGTATTCTTGGACTTCCATCTTTTGATGGGATGGGCGATATTTTGAAATTGGTGGGACTCGAAAATACAGGTAAAAAGAAAGCAAAAAACTTTTCTCTCGGTATGCGGCAGAGATTAGGTATCGCAGTCGCACTGATTGGTGATCCTGATTTTTTAGTGTTGGACGAACCTACAAACGGTCTTGATCCTCAAGGTATGATTGAAATTCGAGAGTTAATATTGAAGCTCAATCGTGAGCGGCAAATTACGGTGCTGATTTCAAGCCATATTCTTGACGAATTATCTAAATTGGCAACTCATTATGGATTTATTGATAACGGACGCATCGTTAAAGAAATTAGTGCAGACGAATTAGAAGCAACTTGTAGAAAGTGTGTTCATATGGAGGTTAGTGATACAAAACCACTTGTCCGTGTCTTAGACCAAATGAAAATTGATTACAAAATTATCGACCACAATTCGGCTGATGTATTCGCAAAAATCAATGTATCCAGACTGACTGCTGCATTATCAAAAGAGAATTGCGAAGTTATCTCTATGCAAGAGCGAGATGAGAGTCTGGAAAGCTACTATGTTAGTTTGGTGGGAGGTAAAAGTAATGAATAAGCTATTATCTGCAAATTATATCCGTTTAAGAAAAGATAAATTCTTTTGGCTTGGTATGGCATTTATGTTTGCTGCAGGAATCTTTTTTCCTGTGATGAGATATATGGATGCAAAGGAGTCTAACACAATCAATAATATCGACAACGGATTCTTTGGATGTGCGTTGTTCATCGGAATCATAATGGCTGTGTTTTGCAGTTTATTTATTGGTACTGAATATAGTGACGGAACAATTAGGAATAAGATAGTGGTTGGACATAAAAGAGTTTCCATCTATCTAACAAATCTTTTCACTACATCACTCGTAAGCATTGCTATGTGTGTTATATTTTTTGTTCCATATCTTTGCATTGGAATACCTTTGTTAGGCTTTTTCGAAATGAATATTAAATCAGTATTGTTATTTGCATTAACTATACTTTTACTCGCCATTGCCTTTTCTTCCATTTTCACTTTGATTTCAATGTTAAATCATAATAAGGTGATTTCAGCGATAATTTGTATTTTACTTTCCTTTGGACTGCTATTGACAGGTACAATTCTCAATAAAATGTTAGAGGCACCGGAAATAATTCCTAGTTATTCAATAGGAGCAAATGGCGAAGCGACCGCATCAGAAATGCAAAACCCTAAGTTCTTAGATGGGACGAAAAGAGAAATTGTACAATTTGTGTATGATTTTATTCCTGGAGGGCAGGCAATTCAGTGTGCAGCGATAAATGCTGAGAATTTGCACATGCTACCAATTTATTCTATAATAATTATTGTATTTTCAACAGGCGCTGGACTGTTCTTCTTCAAAAAGAAAGAACTAAAATAAGGAGGATACTATGGAAATATGGTTATGGGCGTTAATCGATATTATGGCTATAGTTATCATTGCGCTTCTTGTTAAAATCCATACCTTACAAAAGGCCGTAAGTGAAATTGAAAACGCCTTTGTCGATAAGCTTGTAACCGATACAAATACCCTCATTGATATTTCAAGTAACGATAAATATATGCGGCATTTGGCAAATACCATCAACAAAGAACTCCGTAAACTTCGTGCAGAACGTCACAGATTTCAGCAAGGAGATTTAGAGCTTAAAGCAACGATAACAAATATTTCACATGATTTGCGAACTCCATTGACTGCAATTTGCGGATATTTAGACTTGCTTGAAAAGGAAGAAAAATCTGAAACGGTTGAGCGATACATAGAAATAATTAAAGATCGTTCCGAAATGCTGATATTGTTGACAGAAGAACTTTTTCGATATTCCGTTACGCTCTCAAAAGAAAACCAAATGGTTAGAGTCCCTGTTACGATCAATCATGTGTTAGAAGAAAGTGTGGCAGCATTTTATACTGATTTGAGTGAAAGGAATATAGTGCCTAAGATTCAGATACCCGAAGCCAGAATTATCAGAACGCTTGACCGTTCTGCTCTATCTCGTGTATTCTCTAATCTATTGAGCAATGCTATAAAATATAGCGATGGTGATTTAGATATTGCATTATATGAAACTGGAGAAATCATTTTTACTAACACCGCATCTGGATTAAATGAAATACAAGTTGGTAAATTATTTGATCGTTTTTTCACTGTTGAAGCTGCCAGAAAGTCCACTGGTTTAGGTTTGGCAATCGCCAAAAATCTAATTGAGCAGATGAATGGTACAATATCAGCCAAGTACGATAACAATAGACTAAGCATATGTATCATATTTCCTGAAAATTAAAAATAAAAGATAGGAGCAAAGAAAAATCCCAGCCCCTATCTTTTATTTCATTTATGTTTTCTTACTATCTATGTTATAATACCTATATTATACGTGGAAGGAAGAAATCACTATGAATAAAAAATATCAATACCTACTATTTGACGCAGATGATACTCTCTTTGATTTTAAAGCCTCTGAAAAAGAAGCTTTAGATGGATTTTTTCAAAGCCTTAATATTGAACTAACCGATTCCATTCGGGATCATTATCATAGAATCAATCATAGTTTATGGGCAGCTTTTGAACGTAATGAAATAACAAAAGACGACGTACTTAATACCCGCTTTCGCCAATTATTCCGTGAAGAAGGGATTGTAGTGGATCAGCCAGATCTAGAGAAAAATTATCAGGATCGACTTGCTAGCAGTCACATCACGATTCCACATGTCTTTGATCTTCTGGATGCTCTCAAGAACGATTATGATCTGTATATTGTCTCTAACGGAGTTGCAACGACTCAATATTCCCGTTTAAAAGCATCTGGTTTATACTCTTACTTCAAAGGTATCTTTGTCTCAGAGGAAACAGGATATCAGAAACCTCAAGTAGAATTCTTTGATTATGCCTTTGAGCGCATTCCTAGCTTTGACCGTTCCAAGGCACTGATTATCGGAGATAGCTTAGGTTCTGATATGCAAGGTGGTATCAATGCACGAATAGATACGTGCTGGTATAATCCTAAGCATCTGGAAAATACACGTTCTCTTCCAATTACCTATGTCGTAGATTCCTACGATGCATTAAAAGCAATTCTCTTATAGCTTTTTAATTACGCTGTTAAGAATGATTTTGCTAAGGATGTATTTATGGTAAGAGAATACTCTTTTGCAAAAATAAGGGGCTGTGAAAAAACAGCACAAAGAGTAACGAAGGGAAAGACGGGGAATCATATTAGAATTTGACTAAGTCCGTCCGGTAGGGAAAGGCAGCCAAATCTTATGTGCTTCCACGTCTCTCATTCTCATCTTATGCTGTTTTTTCACAGCCCTTATTCATTTTAGTGAGTCTTCTTACTTGCTGGTTCGATATTAATGCTCTTACCTTTGATCTTAGACTCCTTCATAACCTGAATTACTTCTGCCGCATATTCTCTAGGTACTTCAACGAATGTATACTTATCGAACATGTCAATGCTTCCGATTAATTTACCTGGCATACCAGTTTCGCCTGCGATTGCTCCTAAGATATCACCTGGGCGAATTCTCTGATTCTTACCAAGGTTAATAAATAAACGTACCATACCCTGTTCTGCACCTGTATCACCGAAATCGATCATAGAGGATGCATCTTCTGTTGTATCTGTTCCCATAGCTTGCTTTAAGAATGCAGCACAGATATCAAGTGCAGTATAGTCAGATTCATTTAATTTTGCTTCGATAATTTCTACCATCTTGCTTAAATCTTCATTTTCGATTGTATCATTGATCTTATCAAGGATCTTTTCTGCCTTAACCGCAGTTACATCATTGACGGATGGAATTGGCATAAGCTTGATCTTAGTCTTGCAGTAACGCTGAATGTCACGAAGTTTGTATACTTCTTTCCCAACGACTAAGTTGAACGCACGTCCAGTACGTCCAGCACGTCCAGTACGTCCGATACGGTGTACATAATATTCTTCATCCTGTGGCACATCAAAGTTAAATACAGCTTCAACATCATCTACATCAATACCACGAGCTGCAACGTCCGTTGCAACTAAGATTTCTGCTTTACCGTTACGGAAAGAGTTCATAACGCGATCTCTCTGCTGCTGTTTTAAATCACCATGCAAACCTTCTGCGAAGAATCCACGTCCCTGTAGAGCAGAAACCAATTCATCTACCATACGCTTTGTATTACAGAATACAAGACATCTCTTTGGAGAGTACATATCTAATAAACGAGATAATACTTCAATTTTGTTCTTTGGACGAACTTCATAATAATATTGCTCAATCTTTGGAACTGTAAGTTCTTTTTTAATCACTTTAACGATCGTTGCATCTTTCTGATAAGTTCTTGCAATTTCCATGATTGGCTGAGGCATAGTTGCTGAGAATAATAATGTCTGTCTATCTTCTGGCATATCCTTTAAGATAGTTTCGATATCATCTCGAAAGCCCATGTTTAACATTTCATCTGCTTCATCTAATGCGATCATTTTCACTTTATCAAACTTTACCGTATGGCGTCTCATATGATCCATCACACGTCCTGGTGTTCCGATCACAACTTGAACGCCAGCTTTTAATGCACGAATCTGTCTGGAAATATCCTGTCCACCATAGATTGGTAACACTTTAAGACCATGCATAAATTTAGAGAACTTATGAAGTTCGTCAGAAACCTGAATCGCAAGTTCTCTTGTTGGGCAAAGAATAATCGCCTGAAGAGCTTTCAATTTTGGATCTACCTTCTGTAAAACAGGGATACCAAATGCCGCTGTCTTTCCTGTACCTGTTTGTGCTTGACCTACGATATCTTTTCCAGTAAGCACGACTGGAATTGCCTGTGCTTGGATTGGTGTCATTTCTTCAAAGCCTAATTCAGCAATCGCACGAAGAATAGGAGCCTGTAACTCTAATTCATCAAATCTTGTTGTCATATCTTTCTTGTTCCTTTCTGTTGACACGAGTGTATTTCATGTATCACCAGTACCACCATTGCATCCACACGGGTGTAGGACGAGAGCGCCGCAACTAAACTGCAATTATCTTTCCTTATAATTTCAGTACCAACCTACAGCTCTCACCAAAGGTTGGATCATCTATTCATACGCAAAAAAATGTGCTGTTTCTCCCTTTATCAATTAGCTATTGATGAAGATGAGGCAAACAGCACTCCCTTTTCATTCAATGTAAATGCATTTCATTTTGATAATACTTCGTGTCGTAGTATATCATTTATAAAACCTAACGTCAAGGCATATTCTACTGGTAGTTTCCTATAAGCATAATAATAAGTAGGAATTAAGTAAACCAAAGGAGCTGTGAAAAAACTGCAAGAAAAGAATAACGAGGA
The DNA here is from genome assembly GCA_029098165.1 of Clostridiales bacterium. Lineage (GTDB taxonomy): Bacteria > Bacillota > Clostridia > Lachnospirales > Lachnospiraceae > Lachnoclostridium. The sequence goes on along the minus strand of JAQXNU010000133.1, from coordinate 2,751 downwards.
AAGAGTCGTGGAATCACATAAGGATTTGGCTAAGTCCGGCCGCAAGGGAAAGGCAGCCAAATTCTTATGTGATTCCATGACTCTCACGCTCATCTCTTTTGCTGTTTTCACAGCTCCTTCAAGTTCGTAACTTTAACAGCTTTCACCTTGGACTTTTACCATGGCATTCAACTCTCCATCCACAGCATCTAATACAATCGTATCCCCTTCGGTAACCTGATCCGAAAGGATCAGTCTAGCACTTAAAGTCTCCACATTCTTTTGAAGATATCTCTTTAAAGGTCTTGCGCCATAGATTGGGTCATAAGCCTGATCGATTACTAGCTGTTTTGCTGCATCTGTTAACTCTACTGAGATGCTACGATCTTGCAGACGTTTATTTAAGTCCTTGATCAGCAGATCTACGATATTTCCGACATTTTCTTTTGTTAAAGGCTTGAACATAATGATTTCATCCAAACGATTTAAAAACTCAGGACGGAAATGTGCGCGTAAGTCCTCCATTACCAATTCCTCAGCCTTACTGCTGATATCACCCTGTTCATCAATACCCTCTAACAAATAGCTTGAACCAATATTGGATGTCATAATTAAAATCGTATTCTTAAAGTCAACGGTTCTGCCTTGAGAATCTGTAATACGTCCATCATCCAATACCTGTAACAATATATTGAATACATCTGGGTGTGCTTTCTCAATCTCATCAAACAATACAACAGAGTAAGGTTTTCTTCGTATTGCTTCAGTCAACTGACCGCCTTCTTCATAACCAACATATCCTGGAGGCGCTCCAACGAGACGAGAAACCGAATGTTTCTCCATATACTCACTCATATCGATACGAACAATATTCGATTCATTATCAAAGAGGGATTCTGCAAGTGCTTTTGCAAGTTCTGTCTTACCAACACCAGTTGGTCCAAGGAACATAAAGGAACCAATAGGTTTTCTAGGATCTTTAATACCAGCTTTAGAACGAAGTAATGCATCTGCGACACGAGTAACGCCATCATCCTGGCCAACGACTCTCTTATGAAGCTGTTCATCTAAGTGTAATGTCTTATTACGTTCACTCTCGGTTAGTTTTGCAACTGGAATACCAGTCCAACGGGAAACGATACGCGCAATCTCTTCTTCACTTACATTCTCATGCACAAGCGTATGCTCCTTCTGTTTTACCTTTTCCTCTTCCTCTTGAAGCTGACGCTGAATTAATGGTAACTGACCATATTTCAATTCTGCTGCTTTATTCAGATCATAAGACAACTCTGCATTTTGAATCTCGTTATTGAGAGCCTCCAATTGCTCACGAAGCTTTTGAACCTTTTCTACCTCTGCTTTTTCGTTATCCCATCTTGCTTTATCGGAAGCGAACTGTTCTCTTAATTCTGCAAGTTCTTTCTGTAATGCTGCTAATCTCTCCTGACTTAAACGGTCATCCTCTTTTTTCAATGCAGCTTCCTCTATCTCTAACTGCATAATATGACGAGAGACATCATCCAGTTCCGTTGGCATCGAATCCAACTCGGTCTTAATCAAAGCACAGGCTTCATCTACAAGATCAATCGCTTTATCTGGTAAAAAACGATCGGAAATATAACGATTTGACAATACTGCCGCACTTACTAACGCAGAGTCAGCAATCTTAACGCCATGGAATACTTCGTAACGTTCCTTTAAACCTCTTAAAATAGAGATCGTATCTTCGACTGTAGGCTCATCTACCATAACTGGCTGGAAACGACGTTCTAACGCAGCATCCTTTTCAATATACATACGGTATTCATTTAAAGTGGTTGCACCGATACAGTGAAGTTCACCACGGGCAAGCATCGGCTTTAACATATTGCCTGCATCCATTGCTCCATCGGTTTTACCAGCACCAACGATCGTATGGAGTTCATCGATAAACAGGATAATCTGTCCTTGGCTTTCCTTTACTTCATCTAAGACTGCTTTTAATCTCTCTTCGAATTCACCACGGTACTTAGCACCTGCTACCAAAGCGCCCATATCCAGTGCAAAGATCTTCTTATTCTTAAGTCCTTCTGGAACATCACCGCGTACAATACGCTGAGCAAGTCCTTCTACCGCTGCTGTTTTACCAACACCAGGTTCACCAATTAATACTGGGTTATTCTTTGTTTTACGAGACAGGATTCGAATCACATTACGGATCTCACTATCACGCCCAATAACTGGATCCATCTTCTGATTTCTTGCACGTTCAACAAGGTCGATACTATATTTCTCCAAGGAGTCATAGGTTGCTTCAGGGTTATCCGTGGTTACTCTCTGATTACCACGTACCGTTGCTAATGCAGCTAAGAAACGATCCCTTGTAATCTGAAATTCTTTCAATAAGGAACTGATCTCCTTATTCGGATACTTCATGATAGAAAGGAAGATATGCTCAATGGACACATACTCATCACCCATCTGCTTTGCTTCATTCTCTGCATACACTAATGCTTTATTTAATTCCTGACTCATATAAACCTGTCCACCTGAAACCTTTGGACGTTTATTCAATAATCCTTTCAACTGAGCCATAAATACTTCCGTTGTGATTTCCATCTTTTGAAATAGCTTTGAAAGTAACCCATCTTCATCGGAAAGAAGACTATATAATAAATGCTCTTCATCAATTTGCTGATGACCAAAATCATATGCAATCTTTTCACAATCTTCAATTGCCTGCATTGACTTCTGAGTAAATTTTGAAATGTTCATAGTTGCGTACCTCCTTTT
>JAQXNU010000132.1 GCA_029098165.1 Clostridiales bacterium | reverse complement strand
AAGAACGGTAATCGTGCGAGAGTATCAAGAGATTTTAACCGTTGGTGGAATCATCCTATTGAGAGCAGCATTGACATTCTTGATCCATTGGGAGATTAAGAATGAGGAAATACATACGAGTCAGCCAGAGAGTGAGAAAGAAAGTGGTGTGGATATGGAGAAATAAACATTTAAAAATATCTTGCCAAAGAAAAATAGTTGTAGTATCATCTAATTTAGTTGATGCTACAACTATTTTTTATTTCTGTAATATAACACTTGAAATATTTATATCGTAGCAATAACATTAACCACAATAGGGAGCCAAAATCATGGAACAAAAGAGTTATTTACAAGATGATACGGAACGTAAGATAACAAAAATTGCCCGTGAACTGACAAAGTTTACGAATAACGTTATGCGGGAAACTGGGCTTGGAAGTGCCGAAGTTGAATTTATCCATTGCGTGCGACATAATCCGGGAATCAGTCAAAAAGAATTAAGTGAAAAGCTGAGTGTGGATAAAGCAGCGATTGCAAGGAGAAGTGCTAATCTCATTAAAAAAGGCTATCTTACAACAAAGATTGATGAAAATGATGCAAGAAAGCAGAATTTATTTGCGACAGAGGCAGCAGAGAAATTTAAGAAGTCTAGAGTTGAAGTAGAGTCGATGTTTTATGCTTGGTTAATGGAAGGCATTGAAGGAGAAGAAAAGAAAGTTTTCTTAGAGGTACTGGATAAAATTTATGAGAAGAGTAAAAAAGAAAGCAAAGAAGGATTTCCGAATTTATATGAGCTAGAAGGTGAGATAGGTGTCAAATGATCGTTTTCAACCAATCAAACAGCCAAACGAAATAAAGAGTTATTTTAAGAATCAACGTTTTAGCATCCTTGCAGTTGCAGTTACGGGAAGTCTATTTAATGGCTTTATGTTTTTAGGCCCAGTATTTCAAGGGAAATTAATCGATAGCATTGTGGCAAAAGAGGATCTAAGAGAGGTTTTTTTAAAAGTTGGATTGTTTATCGGAACCATTCTAATTATTCAGCTGTTACGCTTTATCAAACGATATTATGTGAGACTATTTGCGAACAATACAAGTAAATCGATGCGTTTGATGATTTATAACAATATTATACATAAATCCATGGAGGAACTGAGTCAGGAAAAAACCGGAGACCTGCTGAATAAGGCAATTGCAGATGTGGACATATGCGCAGAAGGAATGCGGAAAGTAACGACAGAGATCTTTGATACGGGAGTCCTAATGTTAGGATATCTGGTTTCCATGTTTGTCTACGATATAAAAATCACGATTATAGCAGCATTCTTTTTGCCAGTTGCCATGTGGATTGCCGAAAAGCTGAAAAAGAAAATCGTTTCGTATTCCAAAGAAGCAAGAATGATGGCAAGTAAGCTTTCAAATACTGCTTATAACAATGTGGAACAAACCATTTTAATGCGAGTTCATGGTCTAGAGCAAAGTAGAAAACAGGCGTTTGAAAAAGAGGTTTTGAATCTGGAAAGAAAGCAGATTAAGGCTGTGATTGTGGGACAGACGATGCTTCCGTTGTATCAGTTGATCGCAATGTTAGGCGCAGGATTTGTCGTGTATTTGTGCGGTAAGCGAGTCATTGTAGGAGATTGGTCTGTCGGTATGTTTTCTGCTTATCTTACGATCTTTGCTGCTGTCACATTAAAAGTAAGCAAAGCTGCGAATCTATTTAATGCCTATCAAAAAGCAAAAGTTTCGTGGAAGCGAATTAAGCCATATCTGATTGATTATCAGGTCGAGGAGGAAACGGATATAATTTGTACAGATATAAAAGAACTGTGCGTTAGAAAGGTATCCTATCAATACGAAAACTCGGATCAGAAGATGATTGAGAACTTAAGTTTTGAGTTGAAGTCAGGGCAGATGCTTGGTGTTACGGGTCAGATTGCTAGTGGAAAATCAACGCTAGGAGCAATCTTGTGCGGACTACTACCGTATGAAGGTTCCATACAGTTAAATCAAAGAGAGTTATCCTCTTATACGAAGATACAAAAGAGCAATCGGATCTCCTATATGCCTCATGAGACGGATTTGTTGTCTGATACCATTTACCATAACATTACCCTAGGCATCGATGGGGATATCACTCAGGTGTTAAAAGATGTATGCTTTAAGGAAGATATGAAATCGATGCCAGATGGAATCCAAACGATGGTTGGCAATCATGGAGTTCGTTTATCTGGGGGACAGCAGGCTCGTATCGCTTTAGCAAGAGCACTTTATCACAAAGCGGATTTGTTAGTCTTAGATGATCCGTTTGCAGCAGTAGATAAAAAGACAGAACAGCAGATCATTCAAAATCTACAGAAAAATTATCAGGATCGGATGATTGTGATTTTGTCCCATCGACTTGCAATCTTCCCAGAATTAGATCAGATCATAGTCCTTTTAGAAGATCATACTGCTATTATTGGCAGCCATGAACAACTCATGAAGTCATCAAGGATTTATCGTACACTGTATGAATTGCAACAGGGAGGTGAGAATCGTGAAGCCTAGTTTCATAAAACAAACCATACATACTATATTAAAAAAGAATAAGGGGCTATCCATTCTTCTTGGAATCTTAGTTGCAGTAGTTGTCCTGTTAAGTTTGTTGCCACCACAGATATTAAAGATCATCATCGATCGTAATCTTGTTGTAAAAGATATGAAGAATTTAGAACGGAGAGCATTCCTCTACTTTTTATGCCTTTTAATGATCAGTGTATGTGAATTTGCGAAAAACGCATTGCTTACAATCTTAGGTCAAAAGATGGTAACCAGTCTGCGTATGGAACTCAACAAGAAACTGATGCGCCTTCCAAGTTCTTATTTTTCGGAAAATTCCTCCGGCGAGATCACCTCTCGTATCATGAATGATGTTTCGAATGTAGAGTCGCTGTTTGCCGATGGTGCTATTAGCATGATGATCGATTGTCTAAAGATTCTAGGAATCCTCCTTTCAATCTTTGCTTTCTCATTGCCTTTGGGAATTTTTGTTTTATTCCTAATTCCGAATATTTATGCAATCACAAGAACTTTTCAGAAGCGTATGTTAAAAGCACAGGTAGAAAATCTGGAACAGTATGGTCTGGTAAATGGTCATATTGCGGAGACTTTAAAATCTGTGAAAATGATCAAAAGTTACAGCAAAGAGTCTTATATGGAACGTTTATATCAGCATCGTATTGATGAAAACTTTAAAACGATCCATCGGGTTAACTTTTTGGATTCCATCTATTCCCCAATCATTCAGGTGACAAGAGC
>JAQXNU010000131.1 GCA_029098165.1 Clostridiales bacterium | reverse complement strand
ATGTTATTGAAAATTATTATCAAAAATAGTTGACAGATTGAGAAAAAAGATATATACTCATAATCGTAAATGATAATTATTATCAATAGCAGGAGGCTTAATTATGAATTTAAGCAATGGTAAAATAAATAATAGCTATGTAGTAGAATCAGTACAATTATCAGATGCGACCGAGAACCGTTTGAAAGCTCTTGGGTTAACGGATGGAACAAGAATAACTGTACTCAATAATAAGAAAAGTGGCTCCGTAATCTTTCAGGTTAGAGGAACCAGACTCGCAGTAGGAAAAAAGATTGCAGATTACATAACGATTAAGGAGGTGTAACATGCAAGAAGAATTAAAAGTAGGATTTGTCGGAAATCCGAACTGTGGAAAAACCACATTATTTAATGCTTACACCGGAGCAAAATTAAAGGTTGCTAACTGGCCTGGAGTTACAGTTGAGAAAAAAGAAGGTGCTATGAAGTATCATAACCATCACTTTCGAGTTGTGGACCTGCCTGGTACTTATAGTTTGACTTCATATACGATGGAAGAAAAATTGACTCGTCAGTTTATTCTTGATTCAGAAGTCGATGTCATTATTGATGTTGCAGATGCTTCAGCATTGGAAAGAAATCTGTATTTAACTTTACAGCTGATCGAGCTTGGAAAACCAGTCATTTTAGCTTTAAATATGATGGATATTGTAGAAGAAAGAGGAATGGAGATTGATCTTCATCGTCTGCCAGAGATGCTTGGTATTCCATGTATTCCAGTATCTGCTCGTCGTAAAACAGGATTAGATATTCTAATGCATACAGTAGCTCATCATAAGACAAAGTGCCATGATATTCAATTCAACCATCAGCATCCACATGGAGAAGAAAAGAGTGAACATGTACACAAACATCACGAAGAGTATGTAATGGTGTATAGTGATGAAATTGAAGATAAGATCGATCTAATCATTGACCGTTTAAAAGAGAGTGGTTTTGAAACAACGAATTATCGTTGGCATGCAATAAAAATATTGGAACATGATCAGGAAGTGATGGAAAAAACTAAGATCGACCTAACAGGAATCGCAGAAGAAAGTTATGAAGCAGAGATCATTCGTCAGAAATACGATTTTATTGATGAAGTCATCGAAGAGTGTCTTGTAAATAAGAGCAAAAAAGCTGCAGTTACCGATAAAATAGATCAGTGGCTAACTCATCGTATTTTCGGGCTTCCTATCTTTTTAGGCATTATGGCTTTGGTATTCTTTTTGACATTTACAATTGGGGATGCTTTCAAAGGTGTGTTTGAGGTCGGTCTGGAACAATTTTCAACGTGGGTACTAAATGGTCTTGAAGCGGTGGGGGCGAACGAAGTTCTAATCTCTCTTATCGTGGATGGTATTATCGCAGGGGTTGGCGGTATCTTAACCTTCCTACCAAATATTTTTATTCTATTCCTAGCATTAGCATTTCTTGAAGACAGCGGATATATGTCGAGAGTAGCATATGTTATGGATGGTCTAATGGGAAAAATTGGACTTTCTGGTCGAGCGTTTATACCAATGATTCTAGGATTTGGCTGTACGGTACCAGCAGTTATGGCTTCTCGTGCATTAGAAGATATTAGAGATCGTAGAAGAACAATTTTGATTACACCATTTATGTCTTGTAGTGCAAGACTTCCAATCTATGTATTGTTTTCAGAGACCTTCTTCGGTAAGTATGCAATGTTAGCAGCATTCTCTATGTATCTGATCGGATTGGTCATAGCAGTGTTAACGGCATTTATCATTAATAGATTTGATCATAAGAAGGAAATGAGTCCATTGCTCATCGAATTACCAGAGTATAAGACTCCGAACAAGAGAACAATTTTTATTTACGTATGGGATAAAGTAAAGGATTATCTTACAAAAGCAGGTACAACAATCTTCATAGCATCCATTATCATTTGGTTTATCCTGAACTTTGGACCTACTGGCATGGTTACGGATATGTCTCAAAGCTTTGGCGCTACCCTTGGCAAGTGGCTAACTCCAATTCTTATTCCGGCTGGATTGGGAATGTGGCAAATCGTAGTTGCTTTGATTTCGGGACTTGCGGCAAAAGAAGTAGTTGTTTCGAGTTTTAGTGTATTGTTTGGAATTGCAAATATCACCAGTCCACAGGGAATGAACAGCCTAATGGAAGTTTTAGGGGCTTCTGGATTTACTTCATTAAATGCATATGCTCTTATGGTATTTTGTTTATTATATACTCCTTGTATGGCGACTTTAGCAGTGATCAAACGAGAACTTAAGTCATGGAAATGGACTGGAATTGCAGTCGTATTTCAGTTAGCAGTTGCCTATATTGCAGCTGTACTGGTTTATCAGATAGGAGGATTATTCTAATGCCAACTGTTATTGTTACTTTAGCGATCGCTGCATATAGTTTTTGGGTAATTCGAAGAAGAGTACGTGAAATTAAGGCAGGAAAATACTGCAGTTGTAGTGATTGTAGTGGAAACTGTGCAGGCTGCCATGGAAAAAGTGAATAGATACGTGATTTAAACTGGTAATCAGAATGTATATTAGAATCATGGGGCTGTGAAAAAACTGCATAAGTGATAAACAAGCGAGTCGTGGAATCACATAAGAATTTGGCTGCCTTTCCCTTGCGGATAGACTTAGCCAAATTCTTATGTGATTCCACG
>JAQXNU010000130.1 GCA_029098165.1 Clostridiales bacterium | reverse complement strand
CCGAGTGTCAAAGAAGGAGCTAAGTTAAAGTTATATAAATCACCAATACCACCGTGAGAAGAAGGTGTATTGATTAAGATACGGCAAGTTTTCATTGCATTCTGGAAAGTTTCAATCTTATCTTTACCAGTACCTACGTTGATGTATAGAGAAGAAGTATGACCATAACCACCATCAGCAATCAGCTGCTTTGCTTTTGCTACTGCATCTTCAAATGATTTTGACTTGTACATAGCTAATACTGGAGATAATTTTTCATGTGCAAATTGCTCCTCAAGTTCAACAGATTCTACTTCACCAATCAGAATCTTTGTAGATTCTGGAACATCAAATCCTGCAAGTTTAGCAATCGTATGAGCGCTTTGTCCAACAATTTTTGCATTAAGAGCACCATTGATTAAGATGGTTTCTCTTAATTTTTGAGTTTCTGTTTTGTTACAGATATGGCAGCCACGTTCAATAAATTCTTTTTTAGCTGCGTCGTAAATTTTATCGCTAATGATAACGGATTGTTCAGATGCACAGATCATACCATTATCAAATGTTTTGGAATGTATGATTGAGTTAACAGCAAGACGAACATCACATGATTCATCTAAAATAGCAGGTGTATTACCAGCACCAACACCGAGTGCAGGTTTTCCTGAGGAGTAAGCAGCCTTAACCATACCAGGACCACCAGTTGCTAAGATAATATCAGCTTCTTTCATAACCTCATTCGTTAACTCAAGACTTGGAACATCGATCCATGCAATGATACCCTTTGGAGCACCAGCTTCAACTGCAGCCTCTAATACTACTTTAGCAGCAGCAATTGTAGAAGCCTTTGCACGTGGATGTGGGCTAATAATAATAGCATTTCTTGTTTTTAAACAAATAAGAGATTTGAAAATTGCAGTGGAAGTTGGATTGGTAGTTGGAATAACAGCAGCTACGACACCAATTGGTTCTGCAATTCTTTTTGTACCAAAACTGTCATCCTGATCGATGACACCACATGTTTTTGTATTTTTATATGCATTATAAATATATTCTGCTGCATAATGATTTTTAATCACTTTATCTTCAACAATACCCATGCCGGTTTCTTCAACAGCCATTTTAGCTAATGGAATTCTTGCTTTATTAGCAGCCATGGCAGCGGCAAAAAAGATTTTATCTACCTGTTCCTGAGTGTAAGTAGCAAATATTGCTTGAGCTTCTTTAAGCTCTTTCATCTTTGCTGTTAAAGCATCGATATTGTCAACTAATCCAGTTGTTTGTGGTGCTGTTTTCTTGGCCATATTATATCCTCCTAAAGTGTTAAAAAATTAACAAAGTTATATATAGATTTATTGCTATGTATCGTGAACTCATTGTATTATAGTGTTAAATTTTTGTCAATGTACATAAATTACAAAAAACTAATTAAATTAATAAAAAATATAGCAAATGTATACTAAATAATATGGTAACTTACACCTATTTACATATAATAGGAAAAAAAGTAATGGAAAAATAATGTATATTTATGTGGGGAAATGGATTTTGGTCGCAAAAAACTCCTACGTTTCATCTAAAGTGGAAGTCTTAGTTGTGTATATTTATTCACTGATTTTGTATGCTCATTATACGATTTGAATGGTTTGTAATCTAGGAGATAAGGGGTACGACGTAGTATCTCATTGGCATATTCTTCAGACATAAGATAATCGGAGACTTCACTCTTTTTTAGTAGTACCGGCATACGATTGTGAATTGGCTCCATGGACTTGTTGGCAGCAGTTGTTAGAATAACAAATCGGGATAGATTAAAATCTGGCTTAGCAATGGCAGCCATATACATGATTGGATCATCTGGATCGGTAAAATAGTATTTGGTTTTATCTTCGTTGTGAGACCACTCAAAGAAACCACTTGCAGGTACAACTGCTCGATACTCTTTTAAGGATTTAGAAAAGAGTGGCTTCTGATTTGCACTTTCGCTTCGTGCATTAATAATGAGACTGCGATAATTCGGATTTGTAAAACCCCAGGACATGGCTTCATAGCAAGGCGAGTTTTTACCATTTGATATGATTGGAACAATATCAGAGGGATAAATCTCACCTGTTTTTATATGGTAGGGTGTATTTTGAGTTTTGGAACCAGATGTTTGTAGACGTTTATCTAGATTACGAATGATTTTTAAGAGTTCTTGATTACTTTCCTCATCGACATAGTATCTTCCACACATGGTAAAGTCCTTTCTTTGAAGTAATAAACAGATCATAGAGTTAAAATTGGTTATTTATATTATATCGCTTTTTTCATGTAATAGTATACAGTCTTGTTTAGAATCCCTAATTTTTTATCTTTACATCGAACATATGTTCTGATATAATAATCGTACATATGTTCGATTGAAAATGCATAAAGTATAGATATGATTCGATGATTATATTAGGATATGTATTTGCAATCATGTAAAAAGCGAGGTGTATCAGATGCAGTATAATGTTCCGATTGACATAATCTCTTTCTGTAATACGTTAGGAGAGATAAAACCAATGAGGGTACGAATGGAGAATGAGGCACATGAGCGAGTGGTTGTGGATATTCAGGAGATTGCATACCGAAAAGAGACAAGGCCATCAGGAATGACAATCTTAGTTTATGGATGTAAGATGATCCTGTATGGAGAAGAAAGATTAGTTGAGCTACATTATCATATAGATACACATCGGTGGACATTATTCCGTATTGTAAGTTAACCACTTGCGTCTAGTAAAATAGGTTCTCATAAGGAGGAAATATGCAGGAGAAGGTTTTTTTTCACATTGATGTGAACTCAGCCTTTTTAAGTTGGGAAGCCGCCTATCGGCTTCATGTATTAGGGGAAAAAGTGGATTTAAGAAAAATTCCGGCGGTTGTTGGTGGTGATAAGGAGAATCGTCATGGAATTGTTCTAGCTAAATCGGACCAAGCAAAACGCTGTAAGATTCATACTGGAGAGGCGTTGGGGGCTGCATTGCAAAAGTGCCCCAGTTTGACGATCGTACCACCAAATTATGAGATGTACATCAAGGCATCCAAGGCAATGATGGAGATTTTACAACGATTTTCGCCTAGAGTGGATCAGTACTCTATCGATGAGGCATTTATTGATATGAGTGGAAGTGATTTGTTGTATGGCTCTCCAGTATCAGTTGCCAACAATTTAAAAGATATGATTCACGAAGAATTAAAATTTACAGTGAATGTTGGTGTTTCCTGTAATAGGCTATTAGCAAAGATGGCGGGAGAACTAAAAAAGCCTAATCTCGTTCATTCTCTTTTTCCGGAAGAGATTGAAAAGAAGATGTGGCCATTACCAGTATCAGAACTATTTTTCGTTGGTCGTGCTACGGAAAAAAAGTTAAAAAATCTAGGAATTTTAACAATAGGACAGTTGGCAAAAACAGATCCCGATATTCTAAAAGCTCATTTTGGGAAGAATGGGGAAGTCATATATCAATTTGCAAATGGGAATGACATTTCTTCTTTCTTTACACAGCCAGTTGCCAATAAAGGGTATGGAAATTCAGTAACGACACCTTATGATGTCGTTACCATGGCTCATGCTCGAATGGTATTGTTATCTCTGTGTGAGACAGTATGTACAAGATTAAGAAAAGATGATGTAAAGGGAAGCGTAGCAAGTGTTTCCTATACGGATTGTAATTTTACTCATGTTTCTCATCAGGGGATTATGTTTTCCGCAACGAATACGACAACAGAGCTATACAACTATATATGTAAGCTATTTGAGCAGTTGTGGGATGAAACAATGCCTCTTCGACAGTTAGGAGTACATGTTAGCCGAATAACATCGGAACAGAGTATGCAATACAATCTATTTGATGGAGATCGATATGAGCGAATGGGACAGCTAGATCGGGCAATTGATAAGATTAGAAACCGTTACGGGGAAGATTCGGTAATGCGAGCATGTTTCTTAAATACAAGTACTTATCATATGCAAGGTGGTACTTGTAAGGAACGTAGAACTGGAATAACCAAACCATTGGCATGAGTAGACGCTTTAATGTCGTTTATTTATGTCAATGCACAACAAAAAAGTCCCCACCCAACGACTCATATGTTCGTCAAACGAAGACTTAAGAATGCGTCTTCAGGGGCTCGAACCCTGGACACCCTGATTAAGAGTCAGGTGCTCTACCAACTGAGCTAAAGACGCATATATTCTTTTTTATAAAGCCCTAACCCAATGACTCATTCGTTCATCAAACTAGGACCTTAGTGCGTCTTCAGGGGCTCGAACCCTGGACACCCTGATTAAGAGTCAGGTGCTCTACCAACTGAGCTAAAGACGCATTGCTTAAACGCAAGGATTATTATATATGATAGAGGTAGAAAAAGCAAGTACTTTTTTGATTTTTTTTAATGGAATTTTAATACAATTGTCAAGATATCGCTAAACAGTGAAAGAAAACATTGAATATATACTTTGGAATGGATATAATTTATATTAGAAAGCAATATTCTAATGTAGGACAAGTTGGTGTCTACATGGTGTATTGTTTCTATTATACTCCTTTTGAGGATGTGACTATACTAATGTAACGAAGGGGAGGGTTATGCTTAAAAAGTTGAAGTTACCTGGCAAGGCAGCAAAAAAAGAAAAAGAACCAGTAAAAGAGCTGGTGGGCCCGATCATTGTAGAGGATATCGAGGAAAAAAGTAAAGATAATGCTAAAAAATCAGAGGCAAAACCATATAGGTATCATTTTGAACCAAATAATAAGTATTTTACGATTAGTTTGTATGTATTGGCAGTTTTGACAATTGGGATCATAATCATTCAGACGATTACTAATCTTCCATTTCTCGCAAATGCAATAAAACGTTTTATTTTAATCATTCAACCATTTGTAGTAGCATTTTTTATTGCATTTATTATTAATCCAATAGTAAAAGCTTTGGCAGAACGATTTTATGGTAAGCTTTTAAGGATAAAAAATGTTAAGGTATGTTTAGCACTTGGTATTTTAACTGCATATGTTATTGTAATTGGTGCTATCATAGCGTTTTGTTTTTATGTAGTTCCCCAAATTACAGAGAGTATTACAACTTTGACGAATCAGATTTCAGATTTGTATGATCCAATTTATGAATTTTTAAATTCTTTAGAGGAACGTTTCCCAAATCTTGAACTTGGATGGATTCAGGATAAATTAAATGAGCTATTGCCACAGCTGATCACGGCAGGTACAGATCTTGTTAAAAACTTAGTACCAAAGTTATTAGGTCTTTCGATTTCAATTGCAAAAGTAGTGATCAATCTATTATTATCAATAGCAATCTCAATTTATATGCTTTATGATAAGAGAACGTTATCTAAGAATGCAACTAGAGTAATCTATGCAATCATTCCAAAGAAAAAGGCAGCATCAATGTTAAGTCTAACAAAGGAGTGTGGAAATATTTTTACAAACTTTATTGTTGGTAAGACAATTGATTCTACCATCATAGGTTTACTCTGTTTCGTTATCATGTCAATGCTAAAACTAGATTATGCAGTGCTATTAAGTGTTATCGTAGGTGTTACGAATATGATTCCATACTTTGGTCCATTCATTGGAGCAATACCAGGTATTCTGTTATATCTATGTATCAAGCCAGTGGATGCACTTGTATTCGGAATTATGATACTTGCCCTGCAGCAGTTTGACGGTTGGATCTTAGGTCCAAAGATCTTAGGAGATTCTACAGGATTGACACCTTTATGGGTTATCTTTGGAATCACAGTTGGTGGAGCATACGGCGGTGTATTTGGAATGTTTTTAGGAGTTCCAGTTGTTGCAGTTGTTGCTTACCTTGCAGATCTGTTTATCTCCCATCGATTAGAAAAGAAGAAATTAGAGATTAAGTAGCAATTAGATAAATAAAAAAAGGTGCTGTGGAAATTCAGCAAAAGAGACGAGAGTGAGAGGCAGGGAATCCTATTAGGATTTGGCTAAGTCCGGCCGAAAGGGAAAGGCAGCCAAATCTTAATAGGATTCCCTGCCTCGTTCCTTGTTGTCTTACTGAATTTTCACAGCACCTTTTTTATAAGTTTTATTTATTTAAATAATTCTTCTAATCTTTGTTTTGTTACAACACCTACGATAGTTTCAGCAGGTTTTCCATCTTTAAAATAGATTAAAGTTGGAATGGACATAACGCGATACTTTGCCGCAATTTCCTGAGCATTATCAACGTTTAATTTTCCAATTTTAATTTTGCCTTCATATTCAGTTGCAAGTTCATCAACGATTGGTCCCATCATTTTACATGGTCCGCACCAATCTGCAAAAAAGTCTACTAATACAGGAATTTGAGACTGAATAACTTCCTGTTCAAAATTATGTTCATTAAACATCATTGCCATAAATTTAGTACCTCCATATAGATTCATTTGTAGTGTGCCCTATTTTACATAGGTTAATCGGTTATTTTGCCGCCTTCTTCTTTGGAAGGGTAGCGTTTTTGATCATAGAATCAATTTTATCCCAAGATGATTTCATATCAAGGACTTTTTTATTTAGTTGCTGATTACCACCTAAGGAATTCGCTATTTTATTTTTTGGAGTTGGTTTCATAAAATCCCACCATATCATTTTATATTATCATATGCAGTGATAGGATTGCTTGCTCACCATATATTAAAAAACAAATGAAGCGAAATCTAAAAGGAAAAATTATGATGTAAATTCTTCTTGATTATGAATTAGCGATATGCAACAAGTCGATGAATTGGATTTCCCATGGAAGAGAAACGCTGCTCATATTCAGTCATTACATTACCTTCGTTATATTCACTATGGTGTAGATCATAAGTGACATCTTTTAATTTCCATCCGGCAGTTACAACTTCTTCTAAAGAGAAATCAAAGAGTTTACGATTGTCTGTTTTGAATGCAACATAACCATCTTTCTTTAAAAATTCGTTGTAACGTGAGAAAAATTCCTTGGAGGTAAGTCGACGCTTTGCGTGACGATCTTTTGGCCAAGGATCGGAGAAATTAAGATAGATACGATCAATCTCGTCTTTATCAAAAATTGTTGCAATGGCTTCTGCATCAAATCTTAAAAAGAAAAGATTTGAGCATTCAATTTCCTGACGCTTTTCAATTGCACGAAGAAGCACACTGGAATACTTCTCAATACCTATATAATTAATATCTGGATTTTGAAGTGCTAATGTAGTAATGAAATTACCTTTTCCCATTCCAATTTCAATGTGGATTGGATTGTTGTTTTTAAACACTTCCTTCCATTTTCCTTTGTATTGTTCTGGGTTCTGAATAACGAACTCGTTCGCCGCGATTATTTCACGGGAGCCTGGAATATTTCTTAATCTCATGGTTTAATACCTTTCTGATTCAGTATCTTGGTTATCCACTCATTATAAATGGTCACCTTCATTTCGTCAACCTTTGAAACCCTTGTCAATTATACAGGCGTAGGCTATAATGAAGCTATTAGCCACAGTTAAGGAGCAAATGAACGTGAATTTATATGAGAACTTAATAAGTTACGCAGATACCGACTATTATCCATTTCATATGCCCGGACATAAGAGAAGAAAATTCTTAGAGGAGAAAAGCCCTTATTCTTATGATATTACGGAAATCAATGGATTCGATAATCTGCATGATGCAGAAGGAATTATCGCCGAGGAAATGATGGAGGCTGCAAAGCTTTATCATACAAAAAATACTTATTTCTTAGTAAATGGTAGTACCTGTGGTTTATTATCTGCAATTAGTGCAGTAACAAACCCAAAAGATACGATTTTGGTTGCGAGAAACTGTCATAAAGCAGTCTATAATGCCATTTTAATAAGAGAGTTAAAGCCGTTGTACTTATATCCAACGATGTTATCTGACTATAACATTGCGGGCGTCATACGTGTTGAAGATGTAAAGGCAGCATTTAGTGAAAATAAAAAAATCTCAGCAGTTGTGATTACTTCTCCAACTTATGATGGTGTAGTATCGGATATTGAAGCAATTGCTAAGGTTGTCCATGAGAACGGCAGTGTACTAATCGTGGATGAAGCACATGGAGCACATTTCCCTTTTTGTGAGGAGTTTCCGAAGAGTGCAATCGAATATGGAGCGGATTTGGTCATACAGAGTGTTCATAAGACATTGCCATCACTAACACAGACTGCATTGTTACATCGGGTTACTGACCGAGTGGAGGAAAGAAAAGTACACAAATATTTAGGTATCTATCAGTCTAGTAGTCCTTCCTATGTTTTAATGGGAAGTATTGTACGATGTATGGATTATTTAAAAAATTCCAAGCAAGAGTTTATTGATTATTGTGCGAGATTGAATCATTTTTATGATGAGGTTAAACTTCTTAAGAATATTGTCGTTTTGAAGAACCTAAACTTTCCGCAAATTTTTAAGAAAGATGATACGAAAGTTATAATTCTCGCTAAAAGTGGTGAAATTTCGGGTGTATGGTTATATGAGCAGTTATTAGAGGAGTATCATATTCAACCGGAAATGGTGACGAAAGATTATGTAACCTGTTTAAGTACGGTATGTGATACGCAGGAGGGATTTAATCGTCTTAGAGATGCACTGATCGATATTGATCGTAAGTTGGAGGCTATGAGTCATAGCAGTCAGGGCAGAACGACGATTAATCATGACTCAGAGGAATTTTTAAGAAATGAGCTTGTTTATTTACCTTGTGAAGTGGACCAATATCGTACAGAATCCATAAAACTTAATAGTAGTGAGGGCTATGTGGCAGCAGAGTATGTGTATTTATACCCACCAGGAATTCCAATCGTGGTGCCAGGAGAACGAATTTCAAAGGAATTGATTGAACGACTTGCAGAGTATAAAGCAGCGGGACTATCGATCAAGGGAATGCAGGATCTTACAGGAAAGAGGATTGAAGTAATAGGAGCTAAGATGGGTAAGATATTTATGGTAACCGGCAAGAGTGCAACCGGTAAAGATACAATATATAAATGTTTATTAGAACAGTTAAAGTTAACGACGATCGTAAGCTATACAACGAGACCAATTCGAAATCAGGAAGTGGACGGGGTAGAGTACCATTTCGTAACGGTAGAGAGATTACATGAGTTAGAGGAAGAAGGAAAGGTCATCGAACATCGCTGTTATCATACGGTATGTGGGGATTGGCATTACTTTACCGTAAATGATGGACAGTTCGATAGGGAAGATTGTAACTACATTCTGATTGGAACCTTAGAGCAATATGAACGGGTACGTAACTATTTTGGTAAGGACCGAGTAGTTCCAATCTATATTGAAGTTGATGGTGCAGAACGATTGATCCGTTCTGTAAAGAGAGAGAAGCAGCAGGATGAGCCTAAGTACGCAGAGGTATGCAGAAGATTCTTAGCCGATGAAGCAGATTTTTCGGAAGAAAACATTCAGCGTTTAGGAATAACAAAGCGTTATGAGAATGTTGACTTAAATTTATGTGTTGAGGAAATTATAAGGGACATCAGGGCAATTCTATAAATAATACTATAAATTAAATTTTGTTCATGATATAATATTAGAAGATATATACAGATTAAGTTGTAAGACACAGATGGAGGAAAACTCATGGAGATTAAGGTAAATCAGACACAGCCATTAAACCACGTGCAGCCCAAAGCACCAGTAGGCAATGTGGATGGTTCGTTTAAGTTTACATTAATCAGTAATATCGAAGAGCAAGAGCTTCAGGCTCGTCTAAATGTTCTTATGGAAAATATAGAAAGTCAGGGAAAACGTATCACAAAACATATGGATGTCGTGGATATGAGAAAGTATCGGGAACTGATTAAAGAGTTTATGAATGAAATCGCAAATCATTCCCATAAGTTTTCTAGACAGAATTTTCTCGATAAACGTGGCCGTCATCGTGTGTACGGAATGATAAAGCTGATTGATAAGAATTTGGATGAATTGGCAGCAGAGCTAATGAAAGAAGAATCGGATGCTATTACGATCCTGAATAAAATTGATGAGATAAGAGGGCTTTTATTGGATTTACTAGCGTAATCAAATTTAGAAAGGCAGGACGAACGTGAATTCTTTTAGTAATGTAATTGGTCATGAAGAAATTGTAGAACATCTACAAAGTGCAATTAAGATGGGAAAGATTTCGCATGCATATATTTTTGCTGGTGAAGATGGAATAGGCAAAAATTTTGTAGCTGATATTTTTGCAGCAACCATACAATGCGAAGCAAAGCAGGACAACCCTTGTGGAGTCTGTAAGTCTTGTCATCAGGCCATGTCAGGAAATCAGCCAGATATAAAAAGGGTAACTCATGAAAAGAGTGGTATCGGTGTAGATGATATCCGGGTTCAGGTAAATACGGATATTGGTGTAAAGCCTTATGCAAGTCCATATAAGATCTATATTGTGGATGAAGCGGAAAAGATGACAGAACAGGCTCAGAATGCGTTGTTAAAGACAATTGAGGAGCCACCAGAATATGCAGTGATCATATTGTTGACGAATAATTTGAATGCATTTTTGCAAACGATTTTGTCTCGATGCGTAATCCTTAATTTTAAGTCGGTGGATACCAAAGAAATCGAGTCATATCTAATGAAGAATGCCAAGATACCAGATTATCAGGCGCAAATCAGTGCGGCATTCGCATGTGGCAACTTGGGAAAAGCCTTAAAATATGCTTCTTCTGAATCATTTATGCAGTTGAAGTCTGATATTATCCATCTGATGAAAAACAGGAATGAGATGGACATCACAGCAATTGCGGAGGGAGTTAAATACCTTTCGGAGAACAAGGCGCAGATCAATGACTGTTTAGATCTTATGATGTTATGGTTTCGAGATGTATTAATGTTTAAGGCAACAAAGAATGCAAATCTTTTGCTATATAAGGATGAACTTCAAAATATTCAAAGACAGGCAGAGCTGATGGATTTTGAGCATCTGAATCATATTATGGATGCATTCTCAACTGTAAAATCAAGGTTAAATGCTAATGTAAATTATGATATGGCAATGGAATTGCTCCTATTGAGTATGAGTGATAATTCTGTAAGAAAACAGTGATTTATATATAGAATGAGAGAATAAAAAAAGAGAGGATAAAAGAATGGTAACTGTAATTGGCGTACGTTTTCGCAGGGCAGGAAAGGTATACTTTTTTGACCCAGCGGATTTCGATATCAAGCAGGGGGATAAGGTAATTGTTGAAACGGCAAGAGGTGTGGAATACGGCAATGTTGTTCTTGGTAAGCGTGAAGTAGAAGATAGCCAGGTAATCCAGCCATTAAAGGCAGTTATGCGTCTTGCAACACCAGAAGATGATGAACAAGAACAACGTAACAAGGAAAAAGAAAAGGATGCATTTAAGATTTGTCTTGAAAAGATTGCAAAGCATCAGTTAGAGATGAAGTTAATTGATTGTGAGTATACGTTTGATAATAATAAAGTGCTATTTTATTTTACTGCGGATGGAAGAATTGATTTCCGTGAATTAGTAAAGGATTTAGCATCAGTATTTAAGACTCGTATTGAACTTCGTCAGATTGGTGTTCGAGATGAGACTAAGATTGTTGGTGGAATCGGTATTTGCGGACGTCCATTATGCTGCCATACTCATTTATCGGAGTTTGCTCCAGTGTCTATTAAGATGGCAAAAGAGCAGAATCTGTCTTTGAATCCAACGAAGATCTCAGGCGTATGTGGCCGTCTGATGTGTTGTTTAAAGAATGAGGAAGAAGCATATGAAGAGTTAAACAGCAGACTTCCAAATGTAGGCGACTATGTCACAACGAATGATAATCTTCGTGGTGAAGTAGCTAGTGTCAGCGTTCTAAAACAGTTAGTAAAAGTGATTGTTGTCTTAGAAAATGATGAAAAAGAGATTCGAGAATATAAAGTAGCAGATTTACGTTTTAAACCAAAGAAGCGTAAGGAAAAAGTACAGATCGATGACGAATTACGTCAGCTTGAAATGTTAGAGAAAAAAGAAGGAAATCATTTAGATGACTAATTTAGTGTTACCAAATGAGCGAGTGGACGATTTACATCGTAAAAATTATAAGATAATTCAAAATCCAGAGAAGTTTTGTTTTGGTATGGATGCCGTTTTATTATCTGGTTTTGCTAAGGTCAAGGAAGGGGAAAGTGTCCTTGATCTTGGTACTGGAACTGGTATTATTCCAATCTTATTAGAAGCAAAAACGAAGGGGGAAAAATTTACTGCACTTGAAATTCAGGAAGAAAGTGCAGATATGGCGCGACGCAGTGTACTACTGAATCATTTGGAAGATAAAATTTCAATTGTAACAGGAGATATAAAGGAAGCCAATCAGTTATTTAAAGCGGCTTCCTTTGATGTTATTACGACAAACCCACCCTATATGGATAATCACCATGGCTTGGTAAATCCGAATATGCCAAAAGCAATTGCTCGTCATGAATTGCTATGCAATCTCGAGGATGTTATTGGACAGGCAGCGAAATTATTAAAACCAAATGGCCGATTTTATATGGTTCACCGCCCTCACCGTCTTGTTGATATCATGACAACGATGAAGAAGTATAAGTTGGAACCAAAGCGAATGAGATTAGTATATCCTTATGTGGATAAGGAACCAAATATGGTACTGATCGAGGGCCTTCGTGGTGGAAAGCCAATGCTTAAGGTGGAAGCTCCATTGATCGTATATAAAGAACCAAATGTTTATACTCAGGACATTCTTGATATTTATGGGTACTAGAAGGAGAACTTAAGTTATGCCAGGAAAATTATATTTATGTGCGACACCAATCGGTAATCTGGAAGATATGACATTTCGAGCAGTACGTGTCCTAAATGAAGTTGATTTGATTGCAGCAGAGGATACAAGAAATAGCATTAAACTCCTTAATCATTTTGAGATTAAAACTCCAATGACAAGTTATCATGAGTTTAATAAAATTGATAAGGGACATTATTTGATCGAACAGCTACAACAGGGAAAAAATATTGCATTGATTACGGATGCAGGTACTCCAGGTATTTCAGATCCAGGTGAGGAATTAGTTGCAATGGCTCATGAAGCTGGTATCGAAGTGACTTCACTTCCTGGTGCCTGCGCCTTAATTACAGCCTTAACCATATCCGGTCGTAAAACACGCCGATTCTGTTTTGAAGCGTTTTTACCAACGGATAAGAAGGAACGTCAACTAGTGTTAAATGAACTAGTTGATGAGACTCGTACAATCATCATATATGAAGCACCGCATCGTCTTATTAAGACATTAACTGTGTTATATGAAACTTTAGGAAACCGTAATATTACGATTTGTCGAGAGCTTACAAAACGTTATGAAACAGCCTTTTTAACAACATTTGAACAAGCAATTCAGCATTATACAGAAAACGATCCAAAAGGCGAATGCGTTATCCTTATCGAAGGTCGAACTCATGCCGATCTACAACAAGAATCCCAGGATCAATGGCTTACCATGTCACTAGAAGACCACATGCAGCATTACCTTGATCAAGGTCTTTCCAAAAAAGACGCAATGAAAGCAGTTGCCAACGACCGTGGCTTAAGCAAAAGAGACATCTATTCCCAACTCCTTTCGAACGAAGAGAAATAATTGATGTTTTCCCACAGCTACTTTTTTTCGTTTATCAAATTCAGGTATCAAAAGCCTATGAGAAACTTTCAAGAATCATTTTGCACAACAATACACGAACAAATGTAAGAGCGAACATAATTCATGTAGCACATTGTTATGAAGTCCTCGGTACTTAGGTCCTGTATTTTAGGACCTTATGTACCGCTAGTGACTTCATCCAAGCGAAAGCGTGTTGCGAAATGAATTATGTTCGCTCTTACATTTATCCAAACACTTTATGTGCAAAATGATTGGTTAACTGTAATGATAGGCTTTTGATACCGTGCTTTGTTAATAACGAAAAAAAGTATAGAAAACATGCTTAAGGGCAGTATAAGCAATGATTTCTATACTTTTTTAATAAGTACAAAAAAATTAATAAGTATAAGTATTATTCAATAATTCCAGCAATTTTTGCAAGTTCAATGATAGTGCTCTTTGAAATCTTCTTACCACAGTAATCTACTAAATCATCTTTGTTACCGTTGAAGATATCAGCTGGTTCATATTTCTGAAGAATGATTTTTCCTTCATCTACGAAGATTTCCAATGGATCTCTTTCACTAACACCCAATGTTCTTCTTAATTCGATAGGAAGTGTAATACGTCCTAATTCATCTAATTTTCTGACGATACCTGTGCTCTTCATAGTATGTCCTCCTTTCATGTCGATTGAAATAATTAAATGTAAAATTCTGTAATTATTTTGAATTACTTACTATAAATTATCATACAATTACAATTATTTCAATTCAAAAAAATGTTACATTCTAGCATTTTTTTAAGATTAGCATTCACAATTAGCAAATAAATCGTGTGATTTCACCATTTATTACTTAGAAAAAAACCAAAAAACTTGTTGAAATGTGAAATTTATAAAATTTGGAAAGACATTCTGAATAACTCCTAAACTTCCAAAATCCAACAAATAATATTACATAATACGAAAATAAGAACATATCAATGAAATAAGCTATCATACAATGATAAACCAAGTCATAAGATTAATCAAAAAGTATGGGTAAATTTTTATGATAAATTATTTATGGGGTTTTATGATCATTATTGGAATTGTCTATGGTGTACTTACAGGAAGAGTCAGTGAGATTAATACCCAAACGATTGATTCCGCAAAAGATGCAGTGACTTTATGTATTACGATGCTTGGGGTGATGTCCCTTTGGATGGGATTAATGGAAGTGGCCAGAAGTGTTGGCATTATGGAACGACTTACTAAACGATTACGTCCGGTTATTCGGCTGTTGTTTCCGGACCTTCCGAAAGAACATATCGTAAACGAATACATAGCATCCAATATCATTGCAAATATTCTTGGTTTAGGATGGGCAGCGACTCCAGTTGGTTTAAAGGCGATGAAGGAATTGGCCGTACTAAATAAGAACTCAAGAATTGCTAGCTGTGATATGTGTACTTTCTTAATCATTAACATTTCATCACTTCAATTGATTCCAGTGAATATCATCGCATATCGATCCCAATATGCTTCCCAAAATCCCACAGAGATTTTAGGCGCCGCAATCATTGTTACTATATTCTCCACAATTGTTGGAGTTATCTTTTCTATTGTAGCTCGTAAATTATCTCGAAAGGGAAGGGAATAGAGTATGGGATTTATTGTGTATATATCAAATTATATCATACCATTCCTAATTTTCTGTATTGTTGGAATGGGACTGCTAATGAAAAAGAATGTATATGATGATTTCGTAAAAGGTGCGAAGGAAGGATTTCATGTTGTACTTGATATTTTACCTACCTTAATCGGTTTAATGGTTGCAATTGGAATTTTAAGGGCTTCTGGGGCATTAGAAGCGTTATCCTCTTGCTTAGAAGGAGTCGTTTCTCAAGTAAATTTTCCATCCGAAGCCGTACCATTGGTGATTGTTAAGATGTTTTCGTCTTCAGCAGCAACGAGTCTGCTACTCGATATATTTAAGGAATTTGGACCAGATTCTTATATTGGGCGATTAAGCAGTATTATTATGAGCTGTACAGAGACAATCTTTTATACGATGGCAGTTTATTTTATGACGGCGAAAGTAAAGAAGACGCGCTATACATTGGCAGGTGCACTAATAGCAACAATAGCAGGTGTCATTGCCAGTACATTCATTATGAGGTGGGCATTTTAGCGAAAAAGTAGCTGTGAAAAAGACAGCAAAGGAACAATGAGGAAAGAGACGTAGAATCACATAAGAATTTGGCTGCCTTTCCCTTCGGCCGGACTTAGCCAAATTCTTATGTGATTCTCCATCCCTTTCCTCATTTGTTTTGCTATCTTTTTCACAGCTACTTTTTATATGAATCGTATCGAAGGAGTTATTAAGTTTAGTATTCTTTATTCTCGATGATTTTAGTAGATATCATGCACGAGATGACGACAATAGCGAATGCAATCACTGGTGCCATGTTAAGGAATAGAGTAAGAGTATCCTTACTTAATTCATCAATGATACCGAGCTTACTGAAACCGATGATCACAGCACAGACAAGCACGCCAACAGCGATTATGACATAACGTGCACGTTCGGTACCAAGTTTGAAACTGGCTGGCAGATAGAGACTGATTAGAGTCATTCCTATACTTAGCAAGGCTAACCCAATCTTAAACTGTTCCAGTGAAATATGAGAATCAATTAGTAGAGTTAATATATAATAACAAATGACACCTATGGTAATGCCCAAGAAGCCAAGAACGTATTTTGAAATTGCGATATAAGACTTTTTAATTGGCATGCATAAGGCATATTTATTCCACTGGGATTGTTCATCAAAACTATTTGCTGTTAATGGAAGGAAGACGCCAAATAAAATAGACATATAGGCGAACATCGTAGTATTTCGTTCATAGAACCCCCAAACAGCATAGAAAAATAACATAATAGCTAAAAGTTTAAACTGTTTTTTGATGACACAAAGATCTTTATATAATAATCCAATCATAATTTCATCCCCCTAATACTAAAAAGCATAATATCTTCAATAGAAGCTGAATCCATAAGCAGCTGTTTTGTAATATACTTTTTATTTACTAAAGCCTCCACTCCAAACTGATTTTTACGATAGCGGACGACAGCTTTTGAAGGTAACTGATGTAATTCCTGCTCCGAGCATTTCACAATTCCATGAGATTCAAGTAAATCATCTTTTTCAACAGAGAAAATAAGGTTACCTTTATGAATCAGAGTAATATAGTCACAGACCTTTTCTAAGTCACTTGTAATATGAGAAGACATGAAGATAGAATGTGTTTCATCTTGCATAAACTCTAAGAAAATATCAAGAATCTCATCTCGTATGATTGGATCTAGACCAGTTGTTGCCTCATCAAGAATAAGTAAGGAAGGGTTATGGCTAAGTGCACAGGCAATGGTTAATTTCATTTTCATACCTTTCGAGTATTCTTTGATTTTCTTCTTTAGCGAAATGTCAAATCGCTTTAAATAGTCATAATAGAGTTTGAAATCCCAGTTCTTATAAATCTTAGAAGAAAACTTTCCAACTTCAGTAGCATTCATTACTTCAGGAAAACAACAGTTATCCATAACAAAGCCAATCTTTTCTTTATCACTGTTAGAAAGCTGTGTGGAATCTTTACCGAGAATTTTAATCGTACCACCGTCTTTCTTGATCAGGTCCAACATTAGCTTAATCGTTGTGCTTTTTCCAGCACCATTTTCGCCGACAAATCCCATAATACAGCCACAAGGTACTTTTAAGTCTATATTATTTAGCGTGAATTCGGAGTATTTCTTCGTCACGTTCGAAAGCTCAATTGCATAATCCATAATTACTCTCCTTTATAAATTAAGGTTAATAGATCGATTAATTCATCCAGAGATATACCAGCCAAAATCGAGGAATCCACTGCCTTTTGCAGATATTCTTCAGTCTTTTTTAGATGCTCTTCACGAATGAAATCGGTATTTTTACTTGCTACAAAACTTCCTTTACCAGTAATGGATACGATAAATCCATCACGTTCTAGTTCCTCATACGCGCGCTTCGTGGTTATTACACTAATTCTCAGTTCTTTTGCAAGTAATCTCATACTTGGAAGAGCGTCCCCTTCTACAAGTTCACCAGTGATTATGAGATTCTTAATCTGCGCAGAAATCTGATCATAGATTGGTTGGCCACTAGAGTTACTAATATTAATGTTCATTGTCCACCACCATTCAAAAAATGTTAAATTCTACAATGCGAGTAAGCTAGCTATCTTACTTGTCATACTCAAGAGTTTTTCCTGATATGAATAATGCGTTATATTGTACATATATAATATATACAATATAACGCATTATATGTCAACAGCAATTCAATTGTTTTGTTTTTTCTTGTTCCAACATCCAATAAAGAAAGGGTGAGACAACACATAGGAAAATACCTTAAATACAATGGAACTAGAGCAAATAAGAACGATTAGGATACATATTACAAAAATAAGTAACGTATAGATTTTCGGCAAGGATAATAGGAAAGTATCAAGGCCTTCATAAATCAGTATATTACGTATTAGACTATGTCCGACATATACACTTAAGGTTCGCTGACCAATATAGGTAAACCAGGTATGACATCTTGGAATAATGTACATGACAGCAATTGAAAGGGTAATGGCAACTAGATACCAGAGCATACGAATTAATGGACCATATAAAAGATAATTGTTATCTAGTAGATCCTTATAGGATGCTGCACCGTAAGTAAAACGTATATAAGGAGAAAACAGCTCTCCCTTCCAGAGTATAAAACATAACGTAAGGATTAATAGTACAACAGATGGAATACGCAGTTTCTTATTCAGTAACTTCGCTAGTTGTTCCGGGGTATAATAATATCCAATACAGAAGAAAGGGAAAAACACAATAGTTCGGGATAAGGATAGGAAGGTTCCTACGGAGGAATCAAATCCAATCAGAATACCACAAATAAATGCAATTGGTATTACATACTTGGCTTTGTAGTTATGGATGATTGGAACGAAAAGATACCATAAACATAAAGAAAGCAAATACCAAGGTGCAGAACTATCCGTAAAAAGATTAAAAGTATAATAACCCTTAAATAATACTGTAATGAAGTAAGTAGCAAGACGGAATAAGAGAAACATCCAAAAAACGGAGATTACCTTTCTCGCTTGAAATACTCCATTTTTAAATAAGCTTTTCGAAAAGTAGCCAGAAACAAAAATGAATAGAGGCATGTGAAATAGATATATAAAAAGTTGAAGATGTTTATAAAGATCAATTGAAGAAAATTTACCTAAAAAATGCCCGATTACAACAAGTATGATTAGAAAACAACGTAGGTTGTCCATATAAGGATCTCGGTTCATAAATCCTCCTATAAATGCTATTTGCTTTGTACTTTATCTTATTCATAGGATATGCCGATACCATATGATTATATCCATTCTGTTTTATGTTAGAAAAGGAGACAGAGAAAGAATTGGATATTGACAATACCAATTTATGGCATTATAATGACTAAAAATATAAATATAGTCAAATAGTATTGGAGGAATCATGCCTAAGGTATATTCAGAAAAGGAAAGAGAGTACATAAAACAAAGATTAAAAGAGGAAGCAGCCAATTGTATGGCATTATATGGAGTTCGGAAAACGACAGTAGATGAAATTGTAAAGCGGGTTAACATACCGAAAGGAACGTTTTATTTGTTTTATGAGTCAAAAGAAATTCTAATGTTTGATGCGTTAAATACCCTTCATGACAGTGTAGAAAAGGAATTATTCGAATCATTAGAACAGGCAAAAGATAAGATTGATGTAGAGTTTCTAACGGATTTAATTACGAAGATATGTCTGGATACTAAGAACTCCAGTCTTGTAAAGATTATGGAATCTGGGGATATGGAGCTGATCATGCGAAAACTTCCAGAAGAGATTACAGCTGCTCATATGAATCATGATCTTGATACTTTACAAAAGATAGGAGAGTATATCTCAGTAGCTCAGACCAAAGATTTAAGCACATATACGGCATCATTTAGAGGTGTATTTGCCTTATTATTATTTCAAAAGGAAATAGGAGAAGAGCAATTTCCTAAAGTCATCCGTATGGTTGTACGAGGCATTGTAATGCAGTTATTTGAGGAGGAAAAACAATGATTAAGGTAAAGGATTTAACATTTAGTTATAATAACAAACCATTTATTGAAAACGTGAACTTTGAAGTGCAAAAGGGAGAAATCTTTGGATTTTTAGGGCCAAGCGGTGCAGGAAAAAGTACATTACAAAAAATACTGACGGGATTGATCACGGATTATCAGGGAAGTGCTATGGTGAATGGGCAGGAGAGTAAGAAACATGATCAGCACTTTTATGAGAAGATTGGAGTTGATTTTGAATTTCCAAGTTTATATGAGAAACTGACGGCAAAACAGAATTTAGAATTCTTTGGATCCTTATATAGCGGCAAGCTGTGGAACGTGGAAGAGTTATTAGACAGCGTAGGATTATTAACCGATGCGAATAAAAAAGTAGGTGCATTTTCCAAGGGAATGAAATCGCGTTTAAATTTCGTCAAATCAATTTTACATAACCCCGAAGTACTATTTCTAGATGAGCCAACCAGCGGTCTAGATCCATCGAATAGCAGACAGATGAAAGAGATGATCTTAAAAGAAAAAGAAAAAGGGACAACGATCATATTAACAACACACAATATGTTAGATGCAACGGAATTATGTGATCGAGTAGCATTTATTGTGGATGGAAAGATAAAAGCATTGGATACTCCTCATAATTTAATCATGAGACGAGGTGCTGTAAAGCTTAGCTATTCCTATACTGAAAACGGAAAAGAGTGTATCAAGGAGTGTATGCTTTCAGAAAGCTCGCAAGATGTTCTGCTACAGAAACTGATTTCAGAGAATAGGATTAAATCCATACATAGCAGTGAACCGACATTAAATGATATCTTTATTGAAGTGACAGGGAGAGGTTTGCAATGAGACTAAAAAATTTAATTTTGGGAGATATGAAATTTCAATATAAATATGGATTCTATGCCGTTTATCTTATTTTAGTGATTTTGTATTCTTGTATTTTATTTGCATTACCTGAAGGATGGAGAGAGAAGGCAGCAGATATTATGATTTTAACGGATCCAGCTGCAATGGGACTCTTCTTTATGGGGGCGATTCTTATGTTAGAGAAGAGTCAGCGTGTGATCAATTCGATTGCAGTTTCTCCAGTGGAAACATGGGAATATATCATATCAAAGGCAGTTTCCATTAGTATTATCTCCGTCCTGGTTGCATTGGTCCTATCTTTGATTAGTGGAAAGAGTAATGTGTTTGGAACTTTAACAGGAACCTTTTTGGGATCGATCATCTTTACGATGTTAGGACTATGGATTGCGATGAAAGTGAAAACACTAAATAGCTTTATGGTTTGTACTGTTCCAATCGAAATTATCTTTTTTGTTCCAGCGATCCTATATTTGTTTGGAATACAATCAAAATGGATGTTGTTGCTTCCAGCATGCGCTATTATGCATATGTATATGGGATATGATTCTTACTTTTTTCTTTGCCTTTTGATCTGTGTTATTTGGTCTACATTGATTTTGTATCTTGTAAATAAAACCTTTGCCAAGGTAGTACGTAATATGGGAGGAATGAAATTATGAAACACTATAAAGTATTATATCGTTCCTTTTTACAGATGTTATCACAAATACGAAGAGATCCGATGCTGGTAATGTCGTTAATTGCGCCGAGTTTAGCGGGGGCACTCTTTAAATTTATAATCCCAGCACTTGAAACATTCGTGTGTAAGGAGTTTAATATGAATAAGTGCATACAGCCATATTATGTATTATTTGATCTGTTTTTAACGATATTAGCTCCAACGATGTTCTGTTTTGCTTCTGCCATGGTAATACTGATGGAAGTAGACGATAAAATAGCAAATTACTATTTTGTTACACCGGTAGGAAAACAAGGGTACCTGATAGGACGATTACTGTTTCCAACGATCCTTGGAGGAATCTATAGCATGATCCTATTCCCGATATTTAATCTGACCCATCCTGGTTTTGCATTATCCACGTTTTATATTGTAGTGGCAGCGTTGATGTCTTCCATTGTGTCCTTATTGGTTATTGCACTATCTTCCAATAAAGTAGAGGGCATGGCGATGACAAAGCTTGCAGGATTATTATTGATTGGTCTAATCGTTCCATTCTTTGTAAAGCATCCAATCCAGTATGTTACTTCCATTCTTCCTTCTTTTTGGCTTGGAAAGTTTGCATTGGATCATACGGTAGTCAATGGATTGCTAAGTATCGTTTTATCATTCCTATGGATTGGTTTATTGGCACATCATTTTGAAAGAAAACTAGTGTCTTAAAAAGAACGGAGGTAAGTATGTATTCTGGATTAGGTGTTTCTAAAGGAGTTGCGAGTGGAAAACTCTGTTTCTGTAAAGATTCATTTGATACATATGAAAAGCAGTACATTCAAGATGTGGCACGAGAGAAAGAAAACGTAAAACGAGCATTTGAAAGTACCGCAGAAGAACTTACGAATTTATATGAATTGGCAAAAGAGAGAGTTGGACTTACAGTAGCAGCCATTGTAGATGGACATCGTAGTATGATTGAGGACAAGGGATGTTTTAATCAGATTACAACTTTAATTGAGAAAAGATGCGTCAATGCTGAGTGGGCGATTCAAGAAATCTTTCAAGGATATATACTTATGATGAGAAAGGCAGAGGATACATATTTAAAAGCAAGAGCGGCAGACTTTGAGGATCTTTTGCATCGAGTGGAATGTGAACTTGCAAACATAAAAGGATTACAGAAGGCGGAGAAGGAACAAAATCAAGCGAAAGAATCGTTTCTTGCAATCGGAAGGCAGTTTGATGTAGAAGATATTTTAAGTTTGTACGAACAGGGCGCAGTAGGGATTATAGATTTATCAGGAGCGGAAGAAAGTCATGCCTTGGTTGTTGCAAAGTCTTTAGATCTTCCAATGGTCATCCAAGTAGCTGAGGAGTGTTTAAATCTAGTGGGACAGTATTGCAGTATGGATGGAACAAGCGGTAATGTGAAAGCTGAATAAAACTAGACTTTTCGTTAGAAACTCTTTATAATACAAGAAATGAGAGATTAGAAAGAAAAAGGGAGTAACGTATGATATTTGATACACATGCTCATTATGAT
Organism: Clostridiales bacterium; assembly: GCA_029098165.1. GTDB lineage: Bacteria > Bacillota > Clostridia > Lachnospirales > Lachnospiraceae > Lachnoclostridium. The sequence continues at coordinate 4,683 of JAQXNU010000130.1, read as the reverse complement.
GATGAAGCATTTGATGAAGATAGAGATGTCGTATTAACATTGCTAAAGGATGCTAATGTTGCGAGTGTAGTTAACGTAGGTGCCAGCATGGAAAGTTCCAAACGCGCATTAGAGCTTTCAAAACAGTATGATTTTGTGTATTGTGCAGTTGGTGTGCATCCAAGTGAAACAACTGATCTGACGGAGAGTGATTATGAGTGGCTTTGTAACCATGTGCATGAGAATAAAGTGGTTGCAGTAGGTGAGATTGGACTGGATTATTATTGGGATACTCCAGAACGAGAACATCAAAAGGAATGGTTTATTAAGCAGTTGCATCTTGCAATTCAAGAAGAGAAGCCAGTGATTATTCATAGCCGTGATGCGGCAGCAGACACTCTGGAGATCATGAAGGAAGCAAAAGAATATGCAAAGAGCTTAAACAAGTCATTTACCGGTGTGATTCATTGTTTCTCTTACAGTGTAGAGATGGCAAGAGAATATGTGAAGATGGGATTCTATCTTGGAGTCGGTGGTGTTGTAACATTTAAGAATGCAAAGATGATCAAGGAAGTGGTGAAAGAAATTCCAATGGAATTCATCGTACTTGAAACGGACTGTCCATATCTTGCACCAGAACCGAACCGTGGTACTAGAAATGATTCTTCTAACTTAAAATATGTGATCAATATGATTGCAGATATTAAGAATTTAACACCAAAAGAGATTATCGAGCAGACAGAGATTAATGCCAAAACGTTATATGGCATTGCATAAAGAAAGGAAAGTTCATGGCAACATTAGGAGATCCAAAGAATACGATCGAGATTTTAAATAAATATCATTTTATGTTTCAAAAGAAGTTCGGACAGAACTTTTTAATTGACACTCATGTACTAGAAAAAATTATAGATTCCGCCAATATTACGAAAGATGATATGGTTCTTGAAATCGGTCCTGGTATCGGTACCATGACACAGTATCTTTGTGAGAGTGCAAGAGAAGTAATCGCAGTTGAAATCGATAAGAATCTGATTCCTATCTTAGAGAATGATACTCTTTCTGCTTATGATAATATTACGATTTTGAATCAAGATATCTTAAAAGTGGATATTAATAAGATTGTTCAGGAAAGAAACAATGGAAAACCAATTAAGGTCGTTGCAAATCTTCCTTACTATATTACCACACCAATTATCATGGGATTATTTGAAGCACATGTCCCAATTGATAACATTACAGTTATGGTTCAGAAGGAAGTTGCAGATCGTATGCAGTCTGGTCCTGGGAACAAGAACTATGGCGCATTATCTTTAGCAGTACAGTTCTATGCAGATCCATATATCGTGGCTAATGTACCACCAAACTGTTTTATGCCAAGACCAAATGTAGGTTCTGCAGTTATTCGTTTAACTTTACATGAAGATGCACCGGTTAAGGTGAAAGACGAGAATTTGATGTTCCGTTTGATCCGTGCATCTTTTAATCAGCGTAGAAAGACATTAGTCAACGGTTTAAATAACTCACCAGAAATCTCGCTTCCAAAAGAAGTGATCACAGATGCAATCAAGGAGTTAGGGGTATCCGAGACCATTCGTGGCGAAGCGCTTACACTTGCTCAGTTTGCAGAGTTATCGGATATTGTTTATGAAAAGCTTCATAAAGAGAAGTAATTCATAGAAAGCGGAAGTAGGGATTAAGGGAGTATTCAATATGATACAAGTTTTAGAAAGCCTCAATCAGGATCAAATCGTTTTCATCAAGAGATATCTTAAGGAGAACTTCCATCAGCAGGATGAGTTAAATACTTATATTGAAGAAGTAAGTAACTATTATGAAGCAGAACTTGCTCCATACTATGTAGGATTGGAGCAGAAATCAATTACAGGTCTATTGATCTTAGATGATGTAGAAGAAGAAATGGTATATGGGCGTATCTTTACGAAAAGTTTTAATTTTTTAGATGAAATCCGTAAGATTTTTCGGAATACAGACATAGACTCATTATTACTTGAAACACCAGAAGAATTACCTGGTCATTCGAATCTTCATTTTGATTATGCAGAATATATGATGGCATTATCTGCTGAGAAGAGAAAACAGACCTTATCCGAGCAAAATGAGTGGATATCAAATCAGGAGAAGCGGGTTTCTTTAGTGCCAGTCGCAAAGGAAGATCGAGACTTTTATGAATCCATTCTTGAAATTCAGTATGATATGGAAGAGGAAGAAGCAAAAGAACGCTTTGATTCTCTAATAGATGAGGATGCGATGCATGGATTTATCATATATGCAGATTGCAAAGACCGAGTTGGAATCGGATCTTGTTATGAGGGGGAAAGCTTTATCACGTTATTTGACTTAACCATTCTACCAGAATATCAAGGATTGGGTTATGGAAAAGGTATGATTCTGCGCCTGTTATCTGACAGTTTAGGCAAGAACAAAAAGCATTTGCTTCAGGTTACCAGTTCCAATCTACCCGCATTTCAATTATATCAGAAGTTAGGATTTGAAATCATAGAACAGCAGTTATTCTATGATCTTGAGATTTCATAAGAATATAAATAAAGGACACGAGTTTGTAGAAACAGATATTATTATTTTCTACAAACTCGTGTCTTTTTTTGTTCTTATCTTTTATGAGAATGGAGTCAAGTTAGGAATCCCCTTTACTTATTGATTTTGGATTTGCTCATTTAAGTCGTTGAGATAAACCCAACGTTCCATTTTTGCTTCATATTCCTGTTCCACTTCTTCTTTTTTCGCAAGAAGTTCGTTCAATTTTCCATATTCAGATGCAGATGCAGCAATCTGAGCTTCTAAATCGGAGATTTTTTCTTCTAAGTCAGCAATCACAGAGTCAATCATATCAAATTCGCGCTGTTCGTTATAGCTGAACTTAAGTTTCTTTTCTCCTTGTCTACCATTATTTTTTTTATCCACCGATGGAGTATTATTATTCCCCAAATTGTTAATTGTTTTAATATTGTGAATAGGGTCTAGTGGATAACTTTTTGTTTTTTCTTTGTAATCAGAGAAGTTACCTTCATATTGGCGAATCACACCATTACCTTCAAATGCAAATATTCTGGTTGCAATCTTATCAAGGAAGTAACGGTCATGGGATACGGTGATCACGATTCCTTGGAATGTCTTTAGATAATCTTCTAAGATGGTAAGTGTCTGAATATCTAAGTCATTTGTAGGTTCATCGAGAACAAGTACATTCGGAGCTTCCATTAATATCTTTAAAAGATAAAGTCTTCGTTTCTCACCACCACTTAATTTGGAAATCAAAGAGTATTGCATGGAACCAGTAAATAGAAATCGTTCGCACATCTGAGAGGCAGTAATCGTACCATCAGTTGTTTCGATGTATTCTGCCGTATCACGAATATAGTCGATTACTTTTTTTGATTCATCCATGTATTCGTTTTCCTGAGAGAAATAGCCTAGTTTTACCGTAGTACCCATATGAACAACACCGGAGTCTGGCAGAATGGTCTGAGTCAGAATCTTTAATAAAGTAGATTTTCCTGATCCGTTGGACCCAACAATTCCGATATAGTCTCCAGGTAAGAAGATATAAGAAAAGTCTTTGATCAGACATCGATCGCCATATGATTTTGAGATGTTTTCAAGTTCGATAGTTTTCTTTCCAAGACGACTTGAAATTGAGGACATCTCGATCTTTCCATCCACCTGAATCTGAGGACGGTCTCTTAATTCTTCAAAACGCTGAATATGAGCTTTTTGTTTTGTGGATCGTGCGCGTGCACCACGCATCATCCATTCTAATTCCATACGATAAAGACTTTTATTTTTTCGTTCAGTTGCAAGTTCCATCTCTTCTCGTTGTGCTTTTAACTCAATAAATTTGGAGTAGTTAGCAGTATAACTGTATAACTTGGATTTATCTAACTCGATGATTCGATTCGTTACACGGTCTAAGAAGTAACGATCATGAGTGATCATAATAAAAGCACCTTTAAACTTCTTTAGATATTCTTCGAGCCATTCGGTCATGGCACTGTCTAAGTGGTTGGTCGGCTCGTCTAAGACTAAAATATCAGCAGAGGTAAGTAGGGTACGAACTAATGCGATGCGCTTTCTCTGTCCACCAGAAAGGGGAGTACAGCTAGCATCACAGTCTTCAATTCCAAATCGTTGTAACATGGATCTAGCTTCGCCAGCTAAGTTTCGATATTCTTCTTTTGCTGATTTCCCTGCGATTACATTCTCTAAGATTGAAAGAGAGTCATCAAAGACAGGTGTCTGTGGAAGATATTCTATTCTTACTTGCTTTCCTTTTGTGATTGTTCCGGAATCCGCTTCTTCTAATCCAGCGATGATTTTTAAGAGCGTGGATTTACCAGTTCCGTTGATTCCGATGACACCAATTCGATCATTATCATTAATACCAAGACTTATATGATCAAAGAGCATTCGCTCAGTATAACTTTTACTTACATTTTCTAATGTTAATAAATTCATAGTAAACTCCCGTTCATATTCTATACATATCAAGTTTTTCTTCATTCTACCTTAAAATAATTTATAGTGCAATGATTCCTTGTCATATCTTTCATGGAAATAACATATATTTCTTTTAAGACATGCTTTGTCATTTAGTTTATTCGAAAAGGGGTGTAGTATGACCAACTATAAAAGATTTATCTCCTATCTCTATTATTATGAGGT
>JAQXNU010000129.1 GCA_029098165.1 Clostridiales bacterium | reverse complement strand
TCTTGTGTTAAAATTTGATACAGATGATTTGTTTTATTATATGAAGCATCGAATCATGCAACGCGGAGGTCATCTTTTTGTTTCAGATTATGGTATGCAGGTAAATATACTCTCCCGATATGGAATAAAAAATTTTGGTGTAGCAGGTCGTGACTATCGTTTCGTTAATGGAGATACAACCGATTTTCGTTATCGTAACATACAGATCATAAATCGATACCATGGAGTGATAAAGGAAGTTAGCAAAGGAATGGACACCTTTATAGCTAAGATTCATATTAATGGAGATTATATCATCGGACACTATTCTAGCGAAATACATGCTGCAATTGCTTATAATAAAGCGGCTGATTTACTAATAAAGAAGGGATTGACAAAGAACTTTCCTAAGAATTATATAGAATCCATTGATGAAATCACATACGCGAAACTTTATAGTTCGATCCGTTTATCCCAAAAAATTCGTAATTTTTCCTTGGAATAAAAACAAACGAGATTTTTTAAATTTATATATCCATTTGCTGATATATATGCTATAATATAACTATATTTTTCTTCTTCCATTTTCATAGTTCAATATTAAAGCCATCAAGCTGTAATTAACCTTACAATTTGATGGCTTTAAATTTCTGCAAATACTGCTTATTCCACTCCTTTTCTTCTCTTTTTTATATGGTTCCCCGGCTGAATTGCTCTTGCTGAGATAAAGTTCAAAAGAATCGAAATTGTAATCTGTACAGCTATGCTTACAGCAAACCAATGTTGAAATATAAAATAAGTAACTTGATGTTGTGTTCTCCACGTTCCAACTCCTAAAAAATTAAATCCAACCTGATCTTTAAGCAAAGATGTAAAAGTAAAAATGGGATTGATCAAAAGCAGCAAAAACGAGTTCCCTGCTTCCAAACTTCTGTTATACTTAATATAATTGCTTATTCGTGTTGATGATACAAATTCCATCAATTGATTTCCCATTAAAAGCATAGTAAGTCCTATAGTCAGAACCAATAAGGTAGCATAAGTACATACTGTAGCTATGGTAGATCTCTTACATATAGAAGAAAAGAAAATTCCGATACTTCCAATATATATTGCCGTTACACACAAGAAAAATATTAAACGAAGGATCTCTTTGACAGTTATCCCACCAAACGAAAAAACAATCGCTATGATTGGAAGCGAGGAAAACGAAAGCATCAACAATAAGTTAATCGAAGCAATAAGTTTTCCACGAATGATACTACAAGGCGTCATTGTCGTGGATAATAAAATATCAAGTGTCTGCTTTTCCCGCTCTCCTGCAATGGACCCCGCTGTAATGCCTGGCGTAATAAACAAAATTAAGATAAATTCAATCCCAGTAATGATAGCATAAATCAAGAGAATATCGGAATATCTAACCGTTTTATCAAGATGGTTTACTCCATGAAACGTAAAATAAAAGGAGAATAGACCAAATACCGCTAATAAGGAATTAAAGATCATCAATAGTACCATAACCTTTTTCGTTCTTGCTGTTTGCTTTAATTCTTTGCGATATACCGGATTAATTCGTATCATATTTATCCTCCAGGAAATTTATTGAGTAAGTTGTAAAAAGACATCCTCTAAGTTGCCCTCATCTCGATGAAACGCAGAAATCAGAACCTGATTTTCTTGCAACGTAACCAGAAGTTTTGCTTCTTCATATTCATCGCCTTCAAAATTAAACGATATGTTCTTTTCATTCGTTGCTATATTCGTAACTTTACTATTATGTTTTAGTATTGTGATAGCTTTTTCCTGCCCTTCTAATACACGCATAAACATCGGATTCTCTGACTTTTGCTTTGCCATGATTTCCTTTACTGAACCTTCCATGATCATTTTTCCAGAGTCAATGATTCCAATATGAGTACAAATCTCTGACAATTCCTGTAGCAGATGTGAACTCAACAAGATCGTCACTTTATCTTTCCTTAGCTGTGTCAAAATATTATGTAACTCTATTCTTGACCTTGGCTCTAAGCCAGAAGCTGGTTCATCCAAAATCAGCAGTTTAGGGCGGTGGATCAGTGTTCTTGCAAGACACAATCTCTGTTTCATTCCTCTAGAAAGGTCATCAACTAGTTCATTTCTTTTGTCCGATAAGTTAACCATTTCAAGTAAATCGAAAATTCTTTTATCCGCCTCTGTACCACGGATATTATAAATCGACGCATAAAACTCCATATACTCATACATGGTAAGGTTATCATACACACCAAAAAAATCTGGCATATAACCTATATAGTTTTTCACAAGTTTTGGGTACTTAAATGCATCAATCCCATCAATAACTACATTTCCAAAATCTGCTGCCATTAAAGTTGCTATGATACGCATTGTTGTTGTCTTACCGGCTCCATTCGGTCCAACAAAACCATAAAGTGCCCCATCCGCAATCTCCATGTTAAGACCATCTAATGCTTTATACTTTCCAAACGTTTTACTTAAGTTTCTAATAAGTAGCATTTATAGTCTCCTTTCTGCAAGAAATGACTGGCACAACAAATCCATCAGAAGTTGTACTACCGCTCTCATATCGAATGGTAATTTGATTCTCTGCATTCACGTATCTATCTAAATCATAACCTTTAATGCTTTTCGCACCATATTTCGAATATAAGTCAAAAACTAAATCATATTTTTGGGTAGAAGGATTATACATATAAATCCTTCCGCAATTCACCACATCATATTCTTCCATATTCGTATTATTAAATAAGTCTGACATGTACAGTTCTATAATATGGTCATTTTTCGGAATACTATAGGTGAAATCAATGGAATTAACATAAGAATACCGCCTATTCTCATACCACGTATATACGTTGCTATCTTTTAAAAATTTGTCTATATTAGGAATAATATTTTCATTTTCAATGGAATCTTTTAAACTGAGCTTTTCAATTATAATGGATTCTCCATAGCTTGCCTCGCTTTTCACAACATCATGCAAAGGCGATTCCAAAGAAACATCATTTAAACTTGCAATGATACAAGGTTCCTGAGACTTTAACATATACTGCTCGTACGCATATGCATATGCATCTACCTTTCTTATCTGCGCTTTGCTTATATTCTCACTATCGATATTCCATTCTTTCTTAATGTCATTATCATTGTACAATAAAGAATCGATACTATCCATGTAAGCAGAAGCACAATCCGATAAATTCACAGTATCTCCCGGGTATAATGTTCCAAGGTTAACACAGTAACCGCAAAGATGTAGCAGCGCATTATATAATGGACTGCTCGAGCAATTCTTAATTGTTCCATCCAGTGAATCTCTTGTTAAGATCAGATTACTTTCAATCAATGGCTCATATTTCTTATGATATGCTCCACGAAACAGTTCCGTATGAAATGCTGCCCTATCATAAAGCTGTGTCTTGATACCACTATCATAATTAGTCACGCTTACAGCAGCATCCGTATAATCGTAGAATTTATTGTCCTGTGACTTTTCACGATAGATACTGGTATAGTAGGATGGATAATCATTATCTCCTACCTTAATGCAGTCTGCTCGATTAAATATTATCGCACTGGAACTTTTTTGATTCAACCCGACATACGCATATACTGTTCCTTGTACATTTGGTAGTCTATCATCGTAGTATTCAATATTCAGATATCCAGCATAAGGTGCTTTAATTCTAGTACTTGTACCAGCCAAATACACGATAACAAAGAAAAGAATACTTATGCCAGGTATGGCAATCCATAACTTGCTTTGCTTCTTAAGTTTAAATAAGGTGAAAAAAGATACAGGGCCTAAGATGATAATGTATAGTACCAGGATCACAATATACTTACTAACATGAGGCATATTCGGAATCTCCGTATATTCCGATATTTCCTGAATCCTAAAATCCAAACTCTCTCCTTGCAATTCCTGTTCTAACCGAATCTTTGTTGCCATAGACTGGTTCTGTTTAATCAGATAGGCTATTTCCGCATAAAAAGGTGAAAATAGACCATCACTACACCCATCATATAATGCTAATTTCTCCTCTGTTATACTTCTATTGTGTAAACAAAAATGAAATACTAAGATATTTCCTTTTCCATAAGAAACTTGTTCATATAGGCGGATATTATCCTTTTCAATCACATTCTCGACATCCCCAAGGGTAAATTGAGTAACCTGTTTCTGTACCCTTTGTTGTTTCAAGTCCGTCACGGAACGATTCCCTAACATGGATTTTCCGATATAAGTGGTAGCTCCTGCATTAGGAAAAGTCACCTTATTCTCCTCGATCTCCTTAAGCAAAGAATTTCTATTACTCTCATAATCACGAATACTAGTTAACATTTTTGTAAATTCTAAATCAGAAAAAAGATTAACATCTATCTTCTTGGTATCATTTTCTATATAACTTAATTCATGATCGATTTTCACTACCCGATACTGTTCTAACAACTCGATATTAGATTGATCATCCTCATTTACTCCAAGAACAAGATTTCCACCCATCTCAATAAAAGATAGTAAACTTTCTATTTTATCCGCTTCCAAAGTATCCAAGTCGAAATGGTCTACTACAATGGTATCTAACAAGTCATATGATAAATAGTCACTTGAAAGAATATCTCTACTCAGAAAAACAACCTTACTTCCATAATACTGTAGATAAGATAAAGGAATTGGATCATCACTCAGTACACCGATTATACTTTTATCTCCATAGTTCTTAATATCGAGTGGTATGATATCTTCTACAACTGTCTTCCCATCTTCATTTTCTAAGGTGAAATTTATTTCCTGGGTATACCGATTCATGGGAAGGATCAAGCTTACTTGAGTTTTTTCTCCACCAGTAAGTTTTTTTTCTACTGCATAAGTTACATTTTCCTGTCCATTATTTAATAATGTAGCTTTTACGACTCCTTGAAATGTTTTCCCTTTATTATAGATATCTGTCGTAAAGCTTGTATATCTTCCATATCGGGCCTCCTGAGAAATCCCATAGCTTACAGTTACAACTAGCTGGTCCTTAACGATTACAACTGGTCCAGATATATCTTGATTCTCGCTAGAAGTAGTGGCCGCCTCTACCTTATGCTCATTACACACACACAGAAGAACACAAATAAGTAATACTAAGAACTTACTCTGTAATTTCATTAGGCTCCTCCTGATTTAAGATAACTTCAAAAACCGTTCCTTCTAATGTACTACGAACGCTAATCTGTCCATTATGCATACTGATAATGTTTTTAGCAATCGCTAAACCTAGTCCAGTTCCACCTCGTTCTTCATTTCTTGAACTATCAACGCGATAGAATTTTTCAAAGATCTTATCAATATCCTTTTTCGGTATAATTTCTCCATAATTGGTGATCGAGATAATAACTTTCATCTCCTCGGTCTCAATTGCTATATTAATGTTCTTTCCATCTTTACCATACTTGATTGCATTACCAATTAAATTACCAAAAGCTCGTGCTAACAAGTTACCATCTGCTTCTACAAAAACTTGCTGTTGACTTGATTTAAAATCATACTCCAGGCCATTATCACAAAAGCTTGGATAGAACTCCTCTAACATCTGCTCCATCATCTTGACCATATCAACATGACTTAAATGTAAAGCGACCTGTCCAAACTCTAATTTTGTATATGTAAATAAATCTTCGATCAACTTTTCTAAGCGCTTGGATTTACTATAAGCAATCTCGATATAACGATCTCTCTCTTCTTTATCTAAGTCATGATTCGATACAATATCTAAATACCCAATAATTGAAGTTAATGGAGTACGAAGATCATGAGCAACATTCGTGATCAATTCATTCTTCTTGTATTCTGTACTTCTCTCGAGCTCCATGATCGATTTAATATCTTTTGCCATTCTATTGAGATTCCTTGCAATTTCAGTAAACTCATTATCCTCTCGTAATGGAATTGAAATATTGAAATTACCGGTAGATAGTTCTTTGATTCCAGAATTGATCTCATTCAGATAGTAACTGATTTTTTTTGTGAAAATAGAAAAGTAAACCGCGAAAGAAAAAAATCCAACGAAAATTCCGAGAACAGTTATTGTAATCTGATAACCTTTGTTTGTTGCAATACTATTTTCAGGCTGAATCGTATTAGCATTCTGAGTCTCCGGTTCCATCTTGTAGATATGATTATTCGTCAATGCCCCCGAATTATACACTTCTTCTGATGATACAGAAACTGACTGTTTTGGGGTAAGTGCTTTATCGATTCCGTAGATTGACAACAAAAAAATACCAACCGTCAGTAATGCTAAAAGCATGCTCATTAAACTCATTAATAAGTTTTTAAAGCGAAAGCTTCGAATAAACTTCTCTTCCAAACTTTTTCCTCCATAAATAACACTATCTTTCTATTTTGTAACCTACTCCCCAAACTGTTTTAATAATTTCCGCATTGCGAGGATCAACCTCTATTTTTTCTCGAAGTCTTCTGATATGTACCATAACCGTATTGTTTGCTTCATACATTTTTTCATTCCACACACGTTCAAAGATTTCATCCGTTGAGAACACACGTCCAGCATTGGAAGCTAATAAATACAGAATATCAAATTCGATTGGGGTAAGACGGACTTCTCGATCATACGCTACTACAACATGTGTCTCTTTATTGATATGTAAATGGGATACGCTGATTTCATTATCACTTTTATCTTCCCCTGAACTTGGATTAAACTTTGTAAAACGACGTAATTGAGATTTTACCCTAGCTGTAAGTTCTAATGGATTAAATGGTTTAATGACATAATCATCCGCTCCTGTACTTAATCCAATAATCTTATCTAAATCCGTTGACTTTGCACTTAACATAATAATCGGTATTGTCAACTTTTCACGTATTTTCTTGCACATGGTGAGCCCATCGATTCCTGGCATCATAATATCCAAAATTACAAGCTTAATATTTTGTGTATCAAGGATTTCAAATCCTTCCATAGCGTTGTTTGCCTTAAAAACACGATATCCATCACTGACCAGATGAATCTCCACTAACTCTGCGATTTCTTTATCATCATCAACAACTAATATATTGATTTGTTCCATAGTTCCTCCGTATTCTGTTACAAACTTATTACAATTATCTTACCACATGGTATATTAAAAATCCTTAATTTTTTCTTACAAAAAAGACGTTTTCACCGCTCATTTGCGTAAAAACGTCTTAATAATTCTTGGTAAATGAAACGTACTACCAATTCATCCTTTTTTATGTGAGTAGCACTGTAAGCCGGGTTCTGTATCAGATGATCATCTATCTTGACTATACGTCGCCGTATAGCTCCTTTACCCTTTATAGGTAAAACGCGACCTACCTAGAAGCACGGCGGGCAACCGTATCGCTTCCCTCCGTGACGAATCACGGAACGTTTGGTCTTGCTTCGAGTGGGGTTTACACAGCCTTGCCTGTTACCAGACAAGCGGTGGTCTCTTACACCGCCATTCCACCCTTACCATACCAGTAAACTGATATGGCGGTTTCTTTTCTATTGCACTAGCCTTAGAGTCGCCTCCACCGGACGTTATCCGGCACCCTGCCCTGTGAAGCCCGGACTTTCCTCACCGATAAATCGGCGCGATCATCTGTGCTACTCAACTATGATACTCTACCATGAAATATTCAATTTGTAAACAGACAATTTTTGATTTTATCAAACTTTAAAACAGCTTCCACCAATAAATTCACGAATGATTGAATTTTTTGGTATATCTTCTGAACTTACTCCTAAAAAATAATCCAGGAATTTCAGCAAACGTTTTGCCTCTAAGTATTCCTTACAGTCACGATCAATTCCAAATAAAATCGGCTCTGCATACTGCTTCAACACCGATAACTCATAGATCAATGCAGAATTAAACATACAGTCTGCATCCTCTTGATAAGGGAAGATATTCTCTTCCTCACCACGGCGTACCGAAGGCCACATAGCGATTGTATCTTTTGCTGAGGTTCCTCTCGTTCTTGCATCTCGGACCATGCGTCGGATCAAGCGTCCGTCCGTCGTAGGGATACGGTTATGTTCATCGATATTCAGCTGAGTTAACGCGCTGATATAAATCTTGAATTTGCTCTCTCTTGGAAGAGAATAGCTTAATGCATCATTTAATCCATGAATTCCTTCGATAACTAGAATGTCCTCTTTTCCAAGCTTCTTAAAGTTTCCTTTATATTCCCGTTTTCCCGTCTTAAAATTAAAGGTTGGCAACTCCACCGTTTTGCCGCTTAGAAGATCGGTCATATCTTTATTGAACTGTTCGATATCAATTGCCTGAAGCGATTCAAAATTATAATTGCCAAACTCATCTTTTGGTGTATCTTCTCGATTAACAAAGTAATCATCGACAGCAATTGGATGAGGTTTATAACCTAGGGTACGTAACTGAATTGATAAACGATGAGAGAATGTTGTCTTACCGGAAGACGAAGGTCCCGCAATCATAATAAACTTACGATTGCCCGAAGATTTGATTTTCTCCGCAATATCAGCCAATTTCTTCTCCATTAATGCTTCCTGAACTAGTATGATATCATTGATATTGCCCTGTGTAATCTGTTCATTTAAAGCACCAACTGTCTCAATCTCCATCATCTGTCCCCACTGATTTGACTCCTGAAGCGTACTAAATAAATGAGGTCTTATTTCTAAAGGTTTTACTGTTTTTGGTTCTTTACGGGTAGGCAGTAACAAAACGAATCCTTTTTCATATGGGACGAGATCAAAATATTTTAGATATCTTGTACTTGGTGGCATATACCCGTAAAAGTAATCTTCAAATCCATCTAGATTATAAAGATTAGCACTAGAAACACGACGAAACATAAACAGCTTTTCTTTATCATACATCTGATATTTATGAAAAAGTTCTGCAGCTTCCGGTGTCCCGATGGAACGTTTAATGAATGGGACATCTCGTTCCACAATGGAATGCATTTCTTTCTTAATATCTTCAATGAGTTCCTTTGTGATAACTGCTTTACCATCTAATTCACAATACAGTCCAGCACCAATCGAATGTTCCACTCGCACTTTGTCAATCTTACTGCGCTCAATAACACGATAAATTGCTCGAAGCATTACAAGAATCATACCTCTTGTATATGTCTTAAATCCTGCATCATCACTTGTTGTCACGAATTCCAAAGTACAATCTGTTTTCAATGGTTTAAACAATTCTCTTAATCGGCCATTCATAATAACAAGCATAATATCGTTATCAAACTCTTTCTGGTAGTCCCTACTAATCGTCTGATAAGTAGTACCTGCCTCATATTCCTTTTCTATCCCATTTATTGTTACTTTGCATAATTCCATGAACTTTCCTCCCTATTGAAAAAATTCAAGTGCCTTCTCTATCATAACAAGTTCTTCTTCCATCTGTTCCTGTCGGATTTTATTTTTCTCACTTTCATTTGCTTTCAGATTTTCTATAATGATCTGAGTCGTTTTTTTCTCTTTTTCAAGATACTTCTCTAAAATTGGGTGTTTTTGCGCAAGCAATAGTGCACCAAATTTATTTTCCACACGTCGCTCTATCGTACTTTCCACTGTTTCATCGTACATTATTCCTTCATTCATTGCATGAATTACAACATAAAACTTGCCATCATCAATGCACATATTCTCTTGTACAATCTTAAATCCAAGTTTATGTAGATAGCGTCGAACTTTATCTACTTCCGATTGTGGCTGCAATACTACTTCTTTAGCTGCCTTAACACATGCATCTCCTTCCGACAAGATTCTCACCATTAACTCGCCGCCAATACCTGCAATGACAATTGAATCTGCTTCTCCTGGTTGCAATTTTTGTAATCCATCGGATAATCTTGTCGTAATACGATCTTCATAGCCATAGTCCTTGACATTGATTGCAGCACGCTCTAAAGGTCCCTTATTAATATCCAATGCTACTGTACTTGTAGCAATCTTATTTTCAACCAAATAAATTGAAATATATGCGTGATCGCAGCCAACATCTGCAACTGTACTTCCCTTTGTGACACAATCTGTCACCATCTGTAATCGTTTTGATAAATGCATGTAATCTATGTTACCTTTCTATTCCAAATAATCTTTTAACTTTCTTGAGCGGCTCGGATGCCTTAATTTACGAAGTGCTTTTGCTTCTATCTGACGAATTCTTTCACGCGTCACATTAAATTCTTTTCCTACTTCCTCAAGTGTTCTAGCACGTCCGTCATCCAATCCGAAACGGAGCCTTAATACTTTTTGTTCACGATCTGTGAGTGTACCTAACACTTCCATCAGCTGTTCCTTTAACAAAGTAAACGCTGCAGCTTCCGCTGGTACTGGCACATTATCATCCTGTATGAAATCGCCAAGATGACTATCTTCTTCTTCTCCTATTGGAGTTTCTAAAGAAACTGGTTCTTGCGAAATCTTTTGAATTTCACGAACTCTGTCCACAGGCATGTTCATTTCTTTTGCAATTTCTTCTGGGAACGGCTCACGTCCTAATTCCTGAAGCAGCTGTCGCTGAACACGAATCAGTTTATTGATCGTTTCTACCATATGAACTGGGATACGAATCGTACGAGCCTGATCGGCAATCGCTCTTGTAATTGCCTGACGGATCCACCATGTCGCATACGTACTAAACTTATATCCTTTACGATAATCAAACTTCTCTACCGCTTTAATCAATCCAAGGTTCCCTTCTTGGATCAGATCCAAAAACTGCATACCTCGACCCACATAGCGCTTTGCAATACTAACAACCAAACGAAGATTGGCTTCTGCCAGACGTTTTTTTGCCTCTTTATCTCCTGTCTCCATACGTTGTGCCAGTCCAATCTCTTCGTCTGAGCTTAATAATGGGACTTTACCAATTTCTTTTAGGTACATACGGACCGGATCTTCGATTCCAACGCCTTCTGGAACTGATAGATCGATTTTAGACAGATCTTCTTCCTCCGATTCAATCAGAGCCAAATCATCCTCATCAACATCATCTACTTCTTCGACCTCATCTAATTCAGGCGCACGAAGTACATCAACATTATTTAATTCCAAGAATTCATATATCTTTTCAATATGATCAGAATCAATATCTAAATCAGAAAAAAAATCATTAATTTCTTCATATTCAAGAACATTTTTCTTTTTCTTTGCATATTCCAACAATTCTTTCAGCTTCTCGTGGAATTTTGCCATGTTTTCATCCATAACAGCAACCCTCTTTCTTCGTCTGAATGTTTTCTCACGTTCACTATCTTTTTTCACAGTTTATCCATGATTTAAAGAACTATGCAGTTTGTCAAGCCCTTGTTGCTCTTTCATTACATTTTGTAGTGCCATGATGTCATTATCTTCAATTGCCTGTTTGTATGCCTGCTCCAAACTACTTTTTTTGACACGTACAACCGTATCTGCGAATAACTTTCTGCGTTCCGCATCATTCATCTCCACTCGAATCTGAGTTGAGAATAAATCCGCTACTTGCGTCTGCTCCTCCTTACTTTCAAATCGATTGATTATCTTTGCCGGATTAACGGCGTGTTCATTTGCATATTGTTCAAATACCATTCTTGCCACATTCTTAAACAATTCTACTGTAAAATCATCTGGTGTTATAATATTTTGAATCTTTTCAAATGCCTGAGGATCATCGATTAACCATGTCAGTAATATCTTCTGAGATTGTAACATTCCTTCTTCTGGCTTCGACTTCTTGGCATTTTGCTCTTTTTCTCGTTCCTTTGTCTCACGAGCAAGAGTTACAACACTTTGGCTAGCGCCGTGTTTATTTACTAACTTACGAAGATTTTCATAACTAACATTATATTTTCTTGAGATTGCCTCAATATAATTATTTCGCTCGATTTCTTCTGTAAAGTTTAATAACTTTTTCGCTACTTCATTGAAGAATTTCGTTTTCTGCTCTGGATCATCTAACTGATAGTCACGTTCTAGAACCTCAATTTCAAAATAGAAACAGTTGATCGCGTTATCAATTCGCTTCTGATATTCTTCTGGTCCTAATGCTTTCATAAATTCATCAGGATCTTTATATGGTTTCATATTAATCACTTTGGCACTTAAACCTGCTTCTTTTAAGATCGGAATTGCTCGAAGTGCTGCCTGTGTTCCTGCGCCATCACTATCATAGCTTAACATAACTACATCGGTATATCTTTTTAGAAGTCTAGCTTGTTGTGATGTAAATGCAGTTCCTAAGGATGCAACTGTATTCGTAAATCCAGCCTGATGCATTGAGATAACATCCATATATCCTTCACAGATGATCATATAAGGTTTTCTGGATTGTCGTGCAATATTTAATCCAAACAGATTTCGGCTTTTATCAAATATCTTAGTTTCTGGCGAATTTAAGTACTTTGGAGTTCCATCTCCCATAACTCGTCCGCCAAAAGCAATTACTCGATTATTACCGTCCATGATTGGGAACATGACTCGATTCCAGAATTTATCATATACTCCTTTTGCCTCATCCATAGTAAACAGACCAGTCTGTCGCAAGAGATTATCATCATATCCTAACTTTTTCATATATTGATAGAGATCATCTGAAAACTTAGTGGAATAACCAAGACCAAATCGAGAGATTGTTTCGTCACTTAACTGACGATTTCGAAGATAAGCAAGTGCTTCTGTACCACGTTCACTTTTTAGTTGAAAGAAATAGTATTTTGCTGCTTCCTTATAAACTTCTAAGATTCTTCCTCGTAAATCTGCCGCCTTTTTTGCTTCCTCTGACTGCCCCATCTCTGGTAATTTAATTCCCGCTCGATCCGCAAGTGTCTTTAGAGCCTCAACAAACGTGAAATTTTCATATTCCATTAAAAAGGTAAATACATTACCACCTACACCACATCCAAAACAATGATACATTTGCTTTGAACCACTCACAGAAAATGATGGCGATTTTTCATTATGAAACGGGCATAATCCCATGTAATTATTACCACGTTTTTGCAATTTAACATAGGATCCAATTACATCAACAACATCATTTTGTGCCCTTACTTCCTCAACTAGTTCTTCTGGATAGTACATAATCTGCCTCCAAGTTCTTTCTTACTACTTTTGTTTATGCATATCGCATATTTATCTTTGATTGGATTACCCACCCTTAAGTAATCTCTATTATGATAATTTAGTATACATCCCATGCAGTTGGAATCATTATTTCTTTAAACTTTACCACCGCATATCGATCCGTCATCCCAGCTATGTAGTCACAGACCACTCTGCTTGCTGGTTCATGTTTCACATCGATCATATAAATATATTCTTCTGGTAATAACTCATAATGCGTTAAATAATATTCATACAGCTGTTCAATCATGGCTTCCGCTTTTGCTTCCTGCCCCTTAGCAACTGGATTCGTATATACACTTTCAAACATATACTGGCGCAAGCCTAACATCGCGTTTTCTACCGGTTTTGACATTACAATATCATTCATACCAAAACTGTTCATTACAATATCATGAATCAAAGTATTTAATCGTTCACGAGGTGAGTGTCCCAAAATATCAGTATACTCTGCTGGTATATCATCTTCTGTAATGATCTGTCCCCGAATTGCATCATCAATATCATGATTGATGTAGGCAATCTTATCCGAGAGCCTTACTACTTTTCCCTCAAGTGTCGAAGGATGTCCAGCGGTCTGATGATTCTTTATACCATCTCTTACCTCTTTCGTCAAGTTAAGACCTTCTCCGTGTTTTTCTAACATCTCCACCACGCGAATGCTTTGTATATGATGCTGAAAACCTCCGTCACATACACGATTCAGTGCCCGTTCCCCTGCATGTCCAAATGGTGTATGACCTAAGTCATGACCTAATGCAATTGCCTCTGTTAGATCTTCATTTAACTGTAGTGCTTTTGCAATCGTTCTGGCATTCTGAGAGACTTCAAGTGTATGTGTGATTCTAGTCCGATAATGATCTCCTTCTGGTGCTAAGAAAACCTGAGTCTTGCCTTTCAGTCGGCGAAATGCTTTACAATGAAGAATTCGATCACGATCTCTCTGATAAACTGGCCGGATGTCACAAGGTTCTTCTTTGATATCACGTCCAAGAGATTGATCACTAAAAGAGGCATAGATACTAAGAGTTTCATGCTCTCTTTCTTCTAATAATCTACGAATATTCAATCCTTCCATTCCTTCACCCACCTTCCGTTTTCACTCCTACTGTATTATTCGTCATACATACACGTTTTCCTTTTTCTTAATTGTATTTTTTTCGACGTTTTCTACTTTTTTATTTTTCCGTAATTAAATTCCGTGCTTTAAGTCATATTATAAAAATGTGGCTGTGAAAAAACTGCATAAACGAATAACGAGAAAAGAGTCGTGGAATCACATAAGAATTTGGCTAAGTCTATCCGCAAGGGAAAGGCAGCCAAATTCTTATGTGATTCTACGTCTCTTTCCTCATTGTTCCTTTGCTGTCTTTTTCACAGCTACT
>JAQXNU010000128.1 GCA_029098165.1 Clostridiales bacterium | reverse complement strand
TCAGGTTTATTTTAGATACTGTGAGCAAGAGCAATACATTAACCAAAGCCCAAGAATTTTATCAATGTATACTTATAAACGGTTTTGATTTCTCTAATACAGAATATAATTCTTGTATGAAAACGCTTGGTATTAAGGATTCATTACCATTATTCACTTAATCAGAAGATGAATTAGTAAATTTTACTAAATCAGTGATAATTCAAAACAGCCACCTACTCTAGTTCGAGCTGGAGTTTTTGATCAATACTTTTCAGCTGTGCTTGTTGAGCCAGAAACAACTGTATAAGGGTTGTTTTATCAAAGCTATTCCAACAAACAAAGGAGGCTCAACCTGTTTGATAACAAAAAATCCCCAGAACCCTTGATTTAATCAAGAGTTCTGAGGATTTATTAAAAGCACGAGACGGGATTCGAACCCGCGACCCTCGCCTTGGCAAGGCGATACTCCACCACTGAGCCACTCGTGCATGTTACTTTATTTTGTTCGCTTCGAACAAGATATATAATACAGCATATTGTTTTATTTGTCAACACAATTCTGAAACTTTTATACCAGGAAATTAATGTAATTACTATGCCTTGTAAATTCCATCTTTCATTCTCCCCAATATGTGCTATAATAAGGAAAATCTTTGAATTATTACTTAGGAGGACGAAAGAATGAAATTAGGCTTTATTGGTTGTGGCAATATGGCTACTGCCATGATTAGTGGAATGATCCAAAATAAGATTGTTTCACCAGAAGATATTCTTGCCTCAGATGCATCTGAAAAAGCACTAGAGACAGCAAGTTCAAAATTAGGAATAAAAACAACTTCCAACAATGTTGAAGTTGCAAGCAGTGTGGATGTTCTTGTATTATCAGTGAAACCTCAATTCTACGAAACTGTAATTACAGAAATATCGGAACAAGTACCAAAAACAACGGTGATCATCTCAATTGCTGCGGGACAATCCTTACAGAGAATTGAAGGATTATTTGAACGTACGTTAAAGATCGTTCGTTGTATGCCAAATACTCCTGCACTTGTTTCCGAAGGTATTACTGCTGTTTGCCCAAATGAAGAAGTAACATCTGAAGAAATGCAGCTTGTCATGAAATTATTAAGTGGATTTGGTATTGCAGAACAGGTTCCTGAACGTTTAATGGATGCTGTTGTTGCTGTTAGCGGAAGTTCACCTGCTTATGTATTTATTTTGATTGAAGCAATGGCGGATGCTGCTGTAGCAGAAGGTATGCCAAGAGACAAAGCATATAAGTTTGCTGCTCAAGCCGTATTAGGAAGTGCGAAAATGGTACTTGAAACTGGAAAACACCCAGGCGAATTAAAAGATATGGTATGTTCCCCAGCTGGTACGACCATTGAGGCTGTTCGTGTCCTTGAAGAAAAAGGATTCCGCAGTGCAATTATCGAAGCCATGCACGCTTGTGCAGAAAAATCCAAAAAACTTTCTTAGTCGCAAAAAATGAGCCACGAGGCGAGAAATCACATTGGAATTTGGCTGCCTTTCCAAGACGGTCGGACATAGCCAAATTCTAATGTAATTTCTCGCCTCTCGAGCTTATTTTTTGCTTTTTCTCGTCAGTCTCTTCTTCGATCTAATAATTCTTTATGGTTGTTTTGAAGTTTCTTGTTCTACAACGCGATCAGATCTACCCGTCATATCAAAAACTTTACATTACATTAATGTACTGCCAAAATCATCACATGTTTCTTTGCATTTGTCTGCGTCACATAATGCAAGAACTGTGCTTACAATCCCATTCATTCCATAAGAGAATAGTAAACTTACTTTCTCATTCCATTGAAAACAATCAATAATTTACCATCAGTTAACGTTCGTACATAAAAACTAAAGTTTCCTTTTCTTCATCTGCTGCAAAATACATTGGATAAATATATGGTTGATTACAGTCAACAAATCCTAAATAACAAAAGTCTACTTGAGCGATAATTGCCATCATCTGCTCTTTGGTCAGACATTCATAACCCTGCAATCTATAACCACCCAAAAAAAGTCACATAATAATCTATTCAAATTTTTGAATTTGTTTCAAGTGATTTCAAACCTTTCGATTTTCTTCCTTGTATTGACATGATAAATTAATCTGATTCATGTCATACTATTTCAAAGAAGATAGTAAAGGAGCTAAATCAAGTGAAAACATTAAAAGATTTATATAAAGTAGGGAGTGGACCAAGTAGTTCTCACACGATTGGTCCTTCCACAGCAGCACAGAAATTCCGTATTGCTTATCCTGAAGCGAATTCTTTCAAAGCAATCTTATATGATTCCCTTTCCAAAACCGGACGAGGCCATCGTACCGACTATGCAATTGAAAAAGCATGTGAACCTTTCCCTGTAGAGATCATATTTGATACGGAAACTGATGTTGCTGATCTTCCACATCCAAATACATTAGACTTTATTGGTTACAAAGATGGCGTTGAACTTGATCGCTGGCGAATTCTAAGTGTAGGTGGGGGTACCATTCGAATCTTAGGAATGGAAGAAGCCGAATTACCTGATATTTACGATCTTAATTCTTATAATGATATCGCTGACTATTGTAGAAAGAAAGAAATACGAATCTGGCAATATGTCGAAGAGATTGAAGGGCCTTCCATCTGGGATTATCTATCCGATGTTTGGTTTATGATGAAACGTGCTATTAATGAGGGATTGATTGCAACTGGAACTCTCCCTGGAGGACTCGAATTAAAACGTAAAGCAAATCTCCTTTATAATCAACGTCATATTGATGAGTCTGCTGAAACCAAACAAACCCGTATTGTATCAAGTTATGCTTATGCCGTGATGGAATACAGTGCAGATAATGGTATTGTTGTTACTGCTCCTACTTGCGGTTCCTGCGGAATCGTTCCTGCCTTAATGCGTTATTTTCAGGAAACCCGCGGTTTTTCCGATGAAAAGATCCTCCATGCGCTTGCAACAGGTGGAATTATTGGTAACTTAATAAAAACCAATGCCTCTATCAGTGGTGCAGAATGTGGTTGTCAGGCCGAAGTCGGCAGCGCTTGTTGTATGGGCGCCGCTTCTCTTGCCGAACTATTTGAGATGAATCTAGAGGAAATTGAATGTGCCGCTGAGATTGCAATGGAACACCATCTTGGCTTATCCTGTGATCCAATCATGGGTCTTGTCCAAATCCCTTGTATTGAACGTAATGCAGTTGCTGCAGTCCGTGCGATCCAGTGTGTGAATCTATCCTCTTTCCTCGCTGATACAAGAAAAATCAGTTTTGATGCCGTTATTCATACCATGTATGAAACCGGTCAAGATATGCCAAATCGTTATAAAGAGACTTCCGAAGGAGGCCTTGCAAAAATATCCAGTTTTTGCTCCTAATTTTATATCCAACGTCCCGCCTCTATATTTAAAAGGGGGCTGTGAAAATACAGCATAATGAGCAATAAAGAGAGAGGCTGGAAACCACATTAGATTTTGGCTACCTTTCCCTTCGCCGAACTAAGTCAAATTCTAATGTGATTTTCCATCTCTCACGCTCATCTTTTTTTGCTGTATTTTTTCACAGCCCCTTTTTAGATTTATCCGTCATCTTACTGTTATTATGTTCCAAGTGAGATGTATAGGAATTTAACTAACTACCTGCCTGCTATGTCCAAGCCCAAACAACTCCATCGCTGACATTCCCTTAATTGGGCATACACATTGGAAGGAGCCGCTGTATGCCTCATCACAGCTATAACACTCCTTGTAAATCGCCACTTTTAGGCACATAGAGAACGTGGGATACATCCGTGCCTCGCACGGAAGGAGAAAACGAGGCAGAGAACGAAAGAAATTTTGTATATGCCCCCAGCGCCAAAAATCCAAAATTAGAATCTAATAGTTCATTCTAATCCTGTTATCGATTGAGATAATAAATCATAAAGTTGAGATAAGCTGCAAACAAACACCATAATAAGTACGGAATCTGTAAATAAGCAGCCACTGGATTAATATCTTTAAATGCCCGTATCATTTTTACAAT
>JAQXNU010000127.1 GCA_029098165.1 Clostridiales bacterium | reverse complement strand
ATAATTATGGTGAATAAGGAGGGACTTTTTTATGAAAAAAGTTACGGTTTCATTGATTACGCTTTTGGTGCTAGTATTTTCATTCGTCGGTTGCAGCTAAAAGGATGATACAATTCAGACTTGCATCATTTCAAATAGCAGTTATTCTTCGCAGGGAGAGTTAGAGTCTGTAAATCAAAAGGACACTCTTAATGCGAATGAACCAATATATGCAAGTGTTCATTTTATTGAAAGTCCTAAAGGCATGACATATACCGTGAAATGGTATCTTGATGGAAGTGAAATAAAATCTGAAACAAAAGCAACCCAAAAAGATACACAGGACATTGTTGTTTTTGAATTGGAAGAAGAGCAGGTAATAGAAGGCTCACTGAAGGTTGAAGTAATTTATAAGGACACTATATTGCTTACGAAGGAACTTACAATTCAATGAGGTAGATGATGATATGGGTGTTTTCAAAGATGATAGGGACCAAAAATTTATAATGGTGTATCACTCGTATGTCAATGAAATATATCAGTATGCATATTTACGAACAGGAATGAGTAAAGATCTTGCTGAGGATATTACACAAGACATCTTTATGGATGTATATAAAGGTATATCAGGGTTTAAGGGATTAAGCTCTGAACGAACTTGGATTTTCAAAATAGCCAGAAATAAGATAAATGACTTTTATCGAAAGCAATATAGTCCTAAATTTGAGGTGGTTGAGATTGATGATTATATGACAGAGTGTCTCGATGACCCAACGCAAGATATACAGGAACTTATGATAAAGTCTTTTGAACGGGAAAAAGTACGAGCCTGTTTGAATGGGTTGCCGGAGCAATATAGAATTGTTTTGGTACTAAAATATATTGACGAGAAAACAGTTAAAGAGATTGCAACTATTGTTGAAAAGTCGCCAAAGGCTATAGAAAGCATTTTGCAGCGAGCCAAAAATGCTTTTATAAAGAGTTATACTAGTTACATGAAAAGGAGGGATTGCAATGCCAAAGAAAGATGAGTTCTTTGAAAAAGCATTTGAAGTACTTGCACAGGAAGGAATACCGACAGAACAACAACAGGACAGAATGCTCAATCGTATCTTGATGGAATGCAAAGCTGAGAACACTTCTGGTATCGGCAAAATTATAAATATGGTTGTCACCTATCCTTGGAGGTTTGCTTTTATAGCTTCAGCAGTTCAAGCTGTTGTAGTGGCATTCACCGAAGTTTTTTTCTATATATTT
Source organism: Clostridiales bacterium (assembly GCA_029098165.1). Classification (GTDB taxonomy): domain Bacteria; phylum Bacillota; class Clostridia; order Lachnospirales; family Lachnospiraceae; genus Lachnoclostridium. The sequence goes on along the minus strand of JAQXNU010000127.1, from coordinate 2,472 downwards.
TGGAATAATACAATTTGGGGAATGCTTTTGAACATTGTATTTGTGGGCATTCTAATTTGGAAGGTCATTCTCTATTTTATATATTTAAAAAATTTTGCCAATCTAAAAGGGTGGCGTTTCATTGCAGCTTGTGCTGCAATGGGAGTTATTATTTTAATTTTGGCTGTTTTATATGGATATGCTGGCTTAAAGACTCCTATTTTGTAATATGAGAGGTGATGTGTTGGCAGATACTCCATGGTTACATTTTTCTTTTAAATAACTAGCATCGTTTTTAAATTGGACGAATACGTTAATCAGCTATGTCAACGAACGATTTTATAAGTGGAAACTTGAAGTAGAAGTAAATCCGAAAAGGTTAGAGAGACAAGAATCAGTAATGGTATCAGTTTATCCTCAGGTTTAGTTGTATTGATTGTATGTACGATTGTTCCGTTTCTAGCTAGTAAGATACGGGAACATGCATAAGAAGAGTAGATAACGCTATGTAATTAATGGACTGTGAAAAAAACAAAAGATTAGCGTAAGAGGCGGAGAAACACACTAACAATTTGACTTTTTTTGTATATGATGATAAGATAAAATTATAAAAAATATAACAATTTAAGTAAATCAATTTCTAAAGAAGAGAGGGAGAATTATGAGGGACGTGAAAGAAAAGATTGTTAGCATAAAATGGACGTTACTTGGTATGTCGATTATTCCATTGGTAATAGTATGCGCTTTTATCACAGTGATATCTACCAATACCATTAAAAGTGGTATGACAAGTAAAGCAATAGACGGGCTAAAAACTACGAATATTGCGGTAGAAGCGGGTCTGCATGCTATCAATAAGGAACCTTTTTATTTAGATGAAAATAACAATCTGTGGAAAGGAAATTGTAATCTTACAGAGAATGAAGAGTTGATTGATTCTTTCACAGAAGGTGTTGATATGGATATAACTCTTTTCTGGGGTAATACAAGGAGAGCTACTTCATTATTGGACAGTACGACCGGTGAGCGGTTATTGGGGACAACGATATCTGATGAAATCGCAGATGTAGTGTTAAACGGTGGTGAATATGAATCTTCAAGTGTGAATATAAACGAAGAAAATTATTATGCTTACTATAGGCCTCTTAGAAATCCGGATGGACAAATTGTTGGGATGATATTTGCAGGGAAGCCAAGTGCCTCTGTAGACCGTCGCTTACGGATTAGTGTATTTGCGGTGACATTAATTGCAGTAATAGGAACATTGGTGGCGGCTATTGTTTGTTTCAGTTTTGCAACAAAAATTGCAAAAGCAGTTATACAAACAGGAGAAGCAGTAGATGCGTTAACAAAGGGAGAGTTAAAAGTTGAAGTGAGTCCTTCCATACAAAAGCGAAAAGATGAACTGGGGGTAATGGGTAGAGGCGTAGAAAATTTGATTAAAGAGCTTCGAACAACAATAGGAAGTATTCAGGAAGCGGCAGAGAAAGTATTACAATCTGGTGATTTTTTGGAAACTTCAGCAGAACAGACAAGTAAGACAGCAAATGATATCAGTCTGGCAGTGGAAGATATCTCCAAGGGTGCAGTTTCCCAGGCACAGGACGTAGAGAATGTAACCCAGGAGATTGCGCAGATGGGAGAGTTGATAGAATTAATCGTAAAGAATATCGGTAGCTTGAGAGATGCTGCAAGTGAAATTCGTGTGGCAGGAGAAGAATCTTCTACGATAATGAAAGAACTAAGTATTTCTAATGATATGACAGAGGAGGCTGTACAAAAGGTAGCTAAAAATGTAGAAGCAACAGATGATTCTGTAACACAGATAACAGGGGCAGTGAATCTGATTACCGAGCTTGCAAGCCAGACCAACCTTCTATCATTGAATGCTTCCATAGAAGCTGCAAGGGCAGGAGAAGCAGGAAAAGGTTTTGCAGTAGTAGCATCTGAGATACAGCATCTATCAGAGGAATCCAGCAATTCAGCAAAACGTATTATAGAGGTTGTAAACAAGCTTTCTGAAGCTTCCAGAAATTCTATGGAAGTTATGAAGGAAGTGAAGACAAAGCTCGGAGAGCAGAAGAAAAAGCTGGATGAGACAAGACAGAAGTTTGAAGTCGTCAATTTTGGAATTATCAAGTCAGGTGAAGACACAGAAGAGATTCACGAAAAAACAACAAGCTGTGATACGGCAAGAAAGCGTATAGTAGACGTGGTACAGAATCTGTCCGCAATATCAGAAGAAAATGCGGCTTCTACAGAGGAAACGACGGCTTCCATGGAAGAATTAAATGCGACTTTGAATCTTTTAGCGGAATCTGCAAAGCAGTTGAAAGAGTTAGCAGTCCATCTGGAAGAAAATACGCGCTATTTCCAATTGTAAGGAATAATATGGTTATAGTTTTGTTAATATAAGTAGATCATAATTTTTAAAGCCTGTCATTGACAGTTGTGAAAAGTTAAATCCTACAATCAGCATAAATACGCTGTTTG